>JAOZQN010000653.1 GCA_029932195.1 Bacteroidales bacterium
TATAATTCATTATAAATAAAGCTATTACAATTTCAACAAAATTCGTTATAATCAGAAAAATTAAACAAACTTTTAGTTTAAAACTTGATAACTTTCAACTTGATAACTTGATAACTTGATAACTTGACAACTTGATAACTTGATAACTTGACAATTCCTAATAATCATATTTGCAATCTCCATCTTGGCAATCAAACTGAATTTCGGTGTTTGACTCCCAATTTATTTTTGCATTCATAACTTCTTGCTCTTCTTTATCAGATAATTTTATTGTAGCCAAAATTTCATTAAGTTCTTCTAACACATCTTCTCTTGAGCCTGCATAATGATTTGCTCCGCAATATCCTAATGCCCAAGAACGTAACACGTCAAGTCTTTCGTCGAATATATCTGTAAGTTCTTGAACTTCCTGAATTGAGAACAAAATATCATAAATTTGAAAAGTTCCCATATTAGAATATGAGCAAAAATCGCAACCGTCCATTGTGTGCCAATTTCCAGAATTTCCGCCACCGTCTGAAAGGAAGCTTGTTTCGTTCCATTCTGTATAAAAGATAAGTTCAAGAGTAGCAAAAAACATATCATCAATACTATCTGTTGTCTCTTCCGCTGTATATTTTAATTCATAAATATTTGCAAGAAGCTCAGATTCACATTCGCCACACATTAAATCTACCATAATATAAGGCATATAATCATTTAGAAAGCTCCAACTGTCCACAGGAGCTGAGTCTCCTGCATATACAACTTCTGGGTTGGATATTTGAATGCCTGCATAAATTACTTCTGTTATTTTAGGTATTGTAATATTATAAAAATCAGCAAGTTGTTCGGCTGTTTCAATATTCTCAAACATTTCATTTGCATCTAATAAAAGACGAATATCATCGGCAAACAACCAGGCGTTTATGGAGTCTGAAATTTCTTGCTCCTCGTAAAACTGAACATATTCGTCTGTTCTTGGATTTTCAGTTTCTTCTTCAATATTTTCTTCTATAATAGTCTCTTCTCTAACACTTAAAGTATCAACTTCTGCAACCACTTCTTCTTTTGGATTTTTTAAATTTCTGTCTTTACGATTTGAATTACAGGCAAATAATACTATTGCTAAAACTAATAAAATTGATGTTTTTTTCATAATTTTTTTGGGCTATTTTTTGTTAATACTTTGGCTATATTTTCTATCAAAAATCCTATTTGAAGAAAATAATCCATTAATTCCATGTGCATTCTATGTGTTTCTATTGCATTTTTGTCGTTAGACATTCGTTGATAATGCAGAGTTCGCCATTCACTATCCATTTTTGTATATTTTTCCCATTTTTGGATAATTTTTTGGGCTTGCTCTACATTTCTATTTGCAAAATAATACTCCAAACGACTAATTTGTTTTGATATTTTTATATGATATTCTGTTAATTCTTTTACTCCCTCATCAGAAAATACAAACCCTAACTCTTCTTTTTTCAAGATAAGAGGAATAATCTCGTTATTTATTCTATCTCCAATAGTTTCAATATAATTCACTACCGAAATTAGTCCAAAAACTTCTGTTGTCTGTTTTTGCGTAAGCTCATTTTTAGCAATTTTCACTAAATATTTTGTTACTTTATCTTCGAGGTAATCTATTTTTTTCTCTCTAATTTTTGTTCCTTCAGGCAAAGTCATATTTGTGTAATGCCTATCTTTTGGTATTTCATTTTGTTTTATAGGAATAATAATATCTTCAAGCATACGATTTATTAATTTTATCGTAGTTTTTATTTCGGCACGAGCCAAATCTAAAGCTATTAAGGGATTACTAAGTGCCTTATTATCAAGATGTTTTAATTCTGCTTTAATATCGTTATCTTCCTGTTTTTTATCTGGAAATATTTTTATTACTAGTTTTGCAATCAGAGCTGTAAGTGGAATAAAAAATAGTGCAGTTACAATATTAAAAACAGTGTGAGCATTAGCAATTTCTCGTGCTGTTCCTGCTCCTGTATAACTACTTATCATTTTAATAAGGTCGGCAAAATATGGTATCCAAAAAACAAACAGCAATGCCCCACCAATATTAAAAAACGAATGAGCAATTGCCACTCTTTTAGACTCCCTATTAGTGCCAATACTCGCCAAACCAGCGGTTATACAAGTTCCAATATTTGCTCCAATTATCATCGGAATACCTGCTTGTAGCGATATTAATTCTTGCTGTGCCAGCACAATAATAATTCCCGTAAAAGCACTACTACTCTGCACCAAAGCCGTAAAAGCTGCTCCTATCAAAATACTTATAACAGGATTTTCGAGATGTTGCAATAAATCAATAAATGGCTCAAAACTTCGGAGTGGATACATTGCATCGCTCATCAATTTCATACCAAAAAAAAGTAAACCAAAACCAAGAATTGTATTTCCAATATTCTTTATAGCATCTTTTTTTATCAAAAAACTAAGAATAAAACCAAGAGCAATCATCAAAATAGCATAATCTGTGAGTTTAAAGGCAATGAGTTGGGCAGTAAAAGTTGTTCCTATATTTGCCCCAAGAATTATCCCAAGTGTTTGGCTAAAAGTCATTAAACCAGACCTTACAAAACTCACAAGCATAACAGTTGTAGCACTGCTCGACTGGATAATCATTGTAACAAAAGCCCCAACAGCCAAACCAATAAACCTGTTGTTAGAGAGCATAGCAAGGATTTTTCGCATACGATTTCCTGCCGATTTTTTCATGCCATTGCTCATCTTTTCCATGCCGTATAAAAACAGAGCAAGTCCTCCAACCAAGCCAGTTATAACTAAAAACCAGTCTATTGTCTTCTCATCTGACTTGGCAGCAAATACCGATAGCGGAATTGTTATCAATATTATTAAGAGAAGTAATTTTTGGGATTTTTGGGATAAAATTTTCATGAAAAATTATTTTATTTTTTTACAAAAATAAAAAAAGATTATTGAAAAAAAAATAAGACTTTTATTTTTAGAGAAAAATCTTGAGAATATTATATTAGAATATAAATAGCTGATTATAAGGTTGATATATTTATTCTTTTAGGGCAAAAAAAAAAGATGTAAATAAATTAGGTTTATTCATTTTTTTTTTTTTTTTTTTGCAAACTGAAAAAAAAGAAATTTTTAACCAATTAAATTATTTAAAATGAAAAAAGTAAATTTAGTTTTGGCTTTTGTTGTAATGTCTATTTTTATTTTTGCAAGTTGCGAAAAAGAAAATAATATGAACAAAACCGAAGACACTGTAAAATTAGAACAGACCTCTAAAATTAGAGCATAAAAACTGGACGTTTTCGTAATTCACAGATA
>JAOZQN010000654.1 GCA_029932195.1 Bacteroidales bacterium
ATACAAAAACTGGGGGAACTTTTTTTGATGAAATATGAAATTATTAACACCTTACTCGCAACCTAATTTTAGATTACACAGCACTATATGGTGAACCAATTGAATATAAAGAACTTGACTTAATTTTTAAAGACCCGTATGAACAAAGGCACTGGGGCTACGATGTTATTTATGCCATTTGGGAAACCGAAAAAATGGCTATTAAAGTAGAATTTACATTTATGGGAGGCAAAGGAATGTATAATTTCTTAACAAAAATAAATTTCCACGAAAAAGGTTATGAATACTAAAAAATAAATGACTTTTTAATCGTTCTAATTCTTTATTTGCTTTTACTAAATTAATAAAATAGTTCAAAAAAAACGAACATTTCACAAAAAAACATAAACAAACAAACATATAAATGAAAATATCTTACAATTGGTTAAAAAATTACATTGATGTAGATTTTGAACCAAATAAACTCGCTGAAATACTTACAGATACAGGATTAGAAGTTTCATCGGTAGAAAAATACGAAGCTATAAAAGGTGGACTGGCTGGACTAGTTATTGGTGAAGTGCTAACATGCGTAAAACATTCAAATGCAGATAGTTTGAGTGTTACAACAGTAGATTTGGGTAATAATAAAACTTCTCCAATAGTCTGCGGAGCGGCAAATGTAGCGACAGGGCAAAAAGTTGTGGTAGCAACCATTGGCACAACACTTTACAGCGAAGATGGTAGCGATTTTAAAATCAAAAAATCAAAGATTAGGGGCGAAGTTTCCGAAGGTATGATTTGTGCCGAAGACGAAATTGGTCTCGGACATTCGCACGATGGAATTATGGTGCTGCCAAACGATGCAAAAATAGGAACTCTCGCAAAAGATTATTTTGAGACTTATGAAGATACTGTTATTGAGATAGATATAACTCCAAACAGATCCGATGGAGTTTCTCACTTTGGCGTAGCAAGAGATATTTTTGCATATCTAAAAACTCATACAGACCAAAATACAGAAATAAAAAGACCAGACGTTTCAAAATTTAAGGTTGATAATACCGACAAAAATATTGAGGTAGTGATTGAAAACCAAGAGGCTTGTCCACGATATTCGGGAGTTACAATTTCGGGAATTACGGTAAAAGATTCGCCTGAATGGTTAAAAAATAGTATAGAAGCAATTGGTTTAAAGCCAATTAATAATGTGGTAGATATTACTAATTATGTTCTTTTTGAAATGGGACATCCTCTGCACGCTTTTGATGCCGACAAAATTACGGGCAACAAAGTTATCATAAAAACGCTTGCCAAAGACACAATTTTCAAAGCTCTTGATGAAACAGAAATTAAGTTATCAGAAAAAGACTTAATGATTTGTAACACCGAGACAGGCATGTGTATTGGTGGAGTTTTCGGTGGCTTAGATTCTGGTGTTACCGAAAAAACTACTTCTATATTTTTGGAATCTGCATATTTTAATCCTGTTTATATCCGTAAAACTGCCAAGCGACACGGCTACAACACAGATGCTTCCTACCGTTTTGAGAGAGGCGTTGATCCAAATAATACTGTTTGGTCGCTCAAACGTGCTGCAAATTTGATTAAAGAAATTGCTGGTGGCAAAATTTCATCAGAAATTAAAGATATTTATCCACAAGAGATTGTGCCAGAAAAAGTTACTCTACGATATTCGCAAGTAGAACGACTTATTGGAATAAAAATTGATAATAGCAAAATAAAAACTATTTTACAATCTTTGGATATTCAAATAGCTGATGAACAGGAAGATAAATTGATTCTTTCAATCCCAACTTACAGGGTAGATGTAAAGCGTGAGGCAGATGTAATTGAAGAAATTTTGAGAATTTATGGATATAATAATATTCCTATTCCTTCGCAGGTAAATTCTACGCTTTCGTATTCGCCAGAAGTGGACGAAAATAAATTGAGAAATAAAACATCTAACTATTTGAGTGCAAGCGGTTTTAATGAGGCAATGTCTAACTCGCTAACAAAAGCAAATTATTACGAAGGCTCGGAAATTTATCCAGAAAATAAAACTGTTAAAATTCTTAATCCGCTTAGTCAGGATTTAGATGCTATGCGACAAACTTTGTTATTTGGTGGTTTAGAGGCAATTACAAGAAATATTAATCATAAAAATACAGACCTCAAACTTTACGAATATGGTTTTTGTTATTCTTTAAATAAAGATGAACAGGAATTTAAAGATAAATATGCCGAAAATCACAATCTTGCACTATTTATTACTGGAAATAAAAATAAAATTAATTGGAACTCGCCAGAGGCAAAATCTGATTTTTATTATATAAAATCTTATAGCGAAAATGTTTTAAAATCTCTAAATTTTGATTTAAGTAAATTTAAAATCAACGAAATAGAGAACGAATTTTTTAGCTACGGACTGGAATATATTTATAAAAATAAAACAATCTTAAATTTTGGCTCGTTAAATAAAAAAGTTTTAAGCAAATTTGATATTGAACAAGATGTGTATTATGCTAATTTTGAGTGGACTACAATATTATCAAGCCTACCAAAATTGCCACAATTCCAAGCTATTTCTAAATTCCAGGAAGTTAGCAAAGACCTCGCCTTATTAATAGACGAAAATATTACTTTTGAACAAATAAAACAACTTGCTTTTAAGACTGATAAAAAATTAATCAAAGAAGTTTCTATTTTTGATGTTTACAAAGGTAAAGGAATTGAAGACGGCAAAAAATCTTACGCCATAAATTTTGTTCTCCTTGACGAAAATAAAAATCTGACAGACAAACAAATAAAGAAAACAATGAACAAATTAATGTCTAATTTCAAACGACAATTAAATGCCGAAATAAGATAGGTTTTTACGAGTGCCCTAACCCAGACAAGCTGGAAAAGTTTTGAAATTATGAAGTTTTGAATAATATTATGCCAAAAAAAACAACGATTTTCAAGATTAAGAGACTAAGGAATTTAAAGTTATCAAGTTTAAAGTTCGTTCCATTTTTTAAGTAAAAAAACAATTTTATATAATCATTAAACTATTACACTATTACACAACAATTTAAGTATAGTAATAATACTTGAAAATTTTCAAAAAGTGGAACGAACTTTTAACTTTATACTTGCAACTTTTTAACTCCTTAGGAGTGCTCTTTAATTACGATTTACGCATCAAATATATTTTATGAATTTTTAAAAAGACTCGTTTTCGAGGTCTGTTGTTCATTTACTTATACTAAAAAAGGATTAATATTTGGCTCTACAGGATTTAGAGTGAGAGAAATATTGAAAAAATGAATTTATTTCA
>JAOZQN010000005.1 GCA_029932195.1 Bacteroidales bacterium
AAACTTTAATAATTTTGAAAGCCTTGATTTTTGAGTTTTTAGGAGTGCCCATAAAGAAATTCTACTTCTTTTCTTGAAATAAACATCATTCTGTTGCACTATCGTTTATTTTGGCATGTTTCACAAGTTTAAAGCTTTTTTTTTAATTTCAGAATTGAAGTTTACCTTTGTAAATGAGTATTTTAAAGTTTCAAAAGTAACTAAAAAATTTGCACTTGTGAAATATGTCTTTATTTTCTTAAATAAATTTCTCTAATATGGTTTACAGTATTTGCCCAGCTATAATTTGTGCGAACATAATCTAAAATTTGTTGTTTGTTGTTTGTTTTAAAATCTGCATTTAAAAATTCTACAACTTTTTTGGCAAGAGTTTTGTGGTCGCCTGGTTCAAATTTGCTACCTACTTTGTCGTTCACAATTGTTTGGAAACCACCAACATTACCTGCAAGAACAGGAGTTCCACAAGCAAGCGATTCTACTGCAACAAGCCCAAAAGGTTCAAAATTTGACGGCAATACAGCAACATCTCCCAAATTAAACAGATTCACCATTTCTGGGTGCGTCTGATTTCCAATAAAATAAATATCTTTTACACCAATTTCTTTTGCTAATTCTTCGTGTTGTTCTCTTAGCGAACCATCACCTGCAAGAATTGTTATTGGATTAATTTCTGAATTATTATAAATTTTTGCAGCACGAATTAGAGTATCAAGACCTTTTTGTGGAGTCATTCTACCTCCAAAAAATACGATAGGACGGTCTGTTACAGGAATATTATATTTTTCTAATTGTTCTTTTTTATTAAGTTCTGTAGGTTTAAAAACTTTGGTATCTGTTCCACTCTTAACAATCTCAATATCTGAATCTTGCAAGCCATACGAAATAAGTGCTTGGTCTTTCTCTTTTTGAGTAAGTGCCATTATTTTTTTAGCTGCTTTAAGCCCCTTCAATGCTTCTTCTTGATAATCTGGAAATTTGTCAAAAGCATAATATTCAGTGCCATGCAAAGTTATTACAAAAGGAATATTGTATTCCGAAACTATTGAAGCAATTATCCAACCATGGTGAACATGAATTAAATCTGGTTCAAATTCTTTTATCATCTCATCAATTTTCTTGCGAAAAGCATCTGTATATTCTTTTCGTTCTTCTTTGCTCAAATCTCCAAAAGGCTTGCCCTTGCTCAAAGGATGCGAAGCAAATACCGGAAAATCAAAAGCTACATCATAATTAGAATTTTTGCCACTATTAAATATCACTGCATCAACAGGGTATGGTTTTTCAGGTAATTCGTGGTGCGAGCATAAAACTCTCAATTCATCACCTTTTTTTTGCAACGCTGTTGTTAGCGTATCTACGTAAACTCCCGTTCCTGCTCCCCGCAAAGGGAAGTGCATCATTTGAATTATTTTCATGTTTTTTTTATTAAGTAGTGAATTGAAACCTAAGTTCCTTTAGTAATGTTTTAAACGCTTTCGGGTTTTTCAAACGCCGAAAGGTTTTAGTCAGCTCAACATTCCTACGTTTTTTAAACCAAAAAATGTTTAACCTAAAATTTTCAACTTGATAACTTGATAACTTGATAACTTGACAACTTTTAACTCAATAACTTTTAACTCTTTAAGTCGTTTCCAATATCCTTGCGATAATTTTTGCCTTCAAAATTAATAATTTCTGCATTTTTATAACATTTGTCCAATGCCTCTTCAATATTTTTTCCGAATGCAGTAATAGAAATTACTCTGCCTCCGTTAGTTATAATATTATTTCCATCATTTTTTGTTCCTGCATGAAAAACAATGCAATCATTTGTCTTGTCTAATCCAGATATTATTTTATTCTTCTCATAAGCTTCTGGATAGCCACCAGATACGAGCATAATTGTTGTGCAAAAATCATCAGATATTTGAATATTTTTTTCGTTGAGATTACCATCTGCAACTCCACACAAAAGGTCTATTAAATCCGATTTTATTAGCGGAATAACTGCCTCTGTTTCAGGGTCGCCCATTCGCACATTATATTCTATAACAAATGGTTCACCGTTTACATTCATCAATCCTATAAAAATAAAGCCCTTGTAAACAATACTATCATTTTTAAGCCCCTCCATTGTTGGAACAATAATTCGGTCTTCTACTTTTTTCATAAAATCCTCGTTAGCAAACCAAACTGGTGATACAGCTCCCATGCCACCTGTATTTAAACCAGTATCGTTTTCACCAATTCGCTTATAATCTTTGGCTGTTGGTAAAATTTTATAATTTTCGCCATCGGAGAGAACAAAAACAGATAATTCTATTCCACTCAAAAATTCTTCAATAACAACTTTTTGACTTGCCTCGCCAAATTTACCATTAATCATTTGGTTTAACTCATCTATTGCTTCTTGCTTATTATCAAGAATTAACACACCCTTGCCCGCAGCCAAACCATCTGCTTTAAGAACATAGGGAGATTTTACACTTTCTAAAAATTTAATGCCTTCATCAAGGTTATTTTTTGTAACAGAAATAAATTTTGCCGTAGGAATATTATTTTTCAACATAAATTCTTTTGCAAATTCTTTGCTACCTTCCAGCATTGCTCCTTTTTTGTTTGGTCCAATAATTTTTAGGTTTTCAAATTTTGAATTGTTCAAAAAATAATCGCTAACTCCATTTACCAAAGGAATTTCTGGTCCTACTACGAGCATATTTATTTTATTTCTGATAATAAAATCACCTATTGCTTCAAAATTATTGATGTCTATATCAATATTTTCGCCAACAAGTTCAGTTCCAGCATTTCCAGGAGCTATGTATAGTTTTTCAGACTTCTCCGATTGAGCAATTTTCCAAGCGAAAGCATGCTCTCTCCCACCCGACCCAAGTATTAGTGTTTTCATTATTTTTTTATTGTAAATTAGTGTTTATTTTTTAAGAATTTGGAAGATAATAACTTCTCCAAAAGTAAAGTATTTTTTCAATTATACAAAATTTTTGAAATTATGCGAAAGTTGTAGTGCTTATTTTATTTTTCCTTTTTTATTTGAATAAATATTTTTTTTATTCTCCCAGGAAACTCATCTACTAGGCACATTTTTTTATTTGTAAATGGGTGGATAAATTCTAATGAATAAGCATGCAAATACAGTCCTTTACCGTTCAAAATTAATTTATCAATTCCGTATTCTTTGTCTCCCAGTATCGGATTTCCTATACTTGACAAATGTTTACGCAACTGATGCCTTCTTCCTGTTTTAGGCTCTAATCTCACTAAATTGAGGATACCAAATCTTTTTGAAGAAACAGATTCTCTTAAAAAATAATCCGATTGAGATTTCTTGCCGTCAATTTCTGAAACAACTTGTCCTTGTTGTTTCATTTCACCAATAGTAATTGCATAGTAGGTTTTCTTAATTTTCTTATCTTCAAACATTTTATTTAAAGCACGAATACTACTGCTTGTTTTTCCAACCAATAAAATGCCAGTAGTTGCATAATCTAATCGGTGGACAGGTTGTGGTTTTGTAGCGTCGGGGAGATTACTTGGTTTGAGGTTTTGAGACAAGGAATTAGCAATGGTTTTAAAACTATTTCCACTAACCAAAATTCCCGCAGGCTTGTGAATTACAGCCAAGTGTTCGTCTTCAAATAGCACTTCGAGTAGAAAATTCAGCTTTTTTTTATGAATAATTGCTTTTGGAATTGATAATTTAATGGTTTCGCCACCATTTATAAAAGTAGCCGAAGTCGCAATAGTATCATTAACTGTAATATACTGCTTCTTTAATACCTTCTTTAACGCAGACTTTGTAAAAGCCCGTTTAAAAATACCTACACCATACTCTTGAATCCTAAGTGGCTCAAATAATATTGGAACAATATGTGTTTCAGTTTGGTTGATTTTATTATTGATAAGGATTATGGTATTTTGTGTTAGTTTTGCAATCCGTATAATCTACAATGATGTGATATGTTTTTCATATCGGACACGGCTACCAGTGGCGTTTTGTTTTTGTGCGAAGCACACAAAAAACGCCAAAAACAAAATGACATCCGAGCCGCTGTTAGCTGTATTTTTTTATGTCTTATCGTTATTTGTTACTTTTATAGAATTAATTATCTCTTTAATTTTGGGGTTCATTTTTTCTCTAACGTCTTTTTTTATAGATTTCGTTACTTTGTCCAAAGCATTAAATAATTTTGTTTTATTATCTTTCTTTGCTCCAAACATAAAAATTGGTATTAGTATTGGTGCAAATGGTAAAAGTAAATAATCCCAACCTGAAAAATCACTTTTTTCACTACTGGGGAAACTTATTCTAATATTTCCTTTAAATTTCCCTTTTGTTATTGGCGGATACCCTAATGAATTTACAAAAAACTTATACATATTTACAGTCTTGTTAATTTCACTGGAAACAATGTCAAGCTTATTGAGTTTTTCTGTAAATGTTTTCGTTCTAATTTTTAATTCATCTTCAATATCATCATCATTCCAGATGCCTGTTTTTTCACTAATGTATTGTTTTTGAGTTTGTTTCCATTTATCTATCTCTTTATACATAATATTTTCGCATCTGTCTGGTAATCTTAATGAAATTGAATGCCAAAAATTAAGATACGCTTGTTCTTCTATTTCATCTTTCCCAAATTTTTCAGTTTTTCTACCACCTATGAGTTCTTTTTTTTCACTACAAACAGGCACTATTTTTATTTTTTTATCAATATCATGTTGTAATACTAATTCTAATGTGTCAAGTTCTTTTTGAGTAGCCTGGTCTGCTTTTGTTAAAACAATAGTTACAGCATATTTTTCTTGAATAAAATTCTTAATCACGTCAACTTCAAAAGGCTCAACACGTTGCCCACCACTTGAAATACAATAAAAAACAGTATGAAACCAACTATCTGCTGAATGCGAAGTGCTTCGTTTTGATAGTTCTTTTTTTAATTCTTTTAACCACATTTTAGATTTACCTGCTTCCAACCCCCACGTGTCAAATAATCTGACTGGTAACTCTTTTAAATTGAAATCTATATGATGAAAACCTACATTTGTTACAGGTCGTCCAACTCCTGTCTTCATTTTGTTTTTTCCATACAAGTAATTTATAAATGTGCTTTTTCCTACTCCTGTTTTTCCGAGGACAACAACATTATACCTATTCTCCATTATGTCTGGTTTTTATAGTGTTTTTTAATTAAATTGTTTAAGTCAATGTTTTCTAAATATTCTTTAAGTTTTTCGTCTTCTCCATTTAGAACAAATTGATATATATTAAAACAAATTTCAGATATAGCAAAACCTAATGCTGCTGTAAATGAAGCCGCAACTGTTCCTGATATAATTCCACCGATAATTTGTCCTGCACCAGGTATTAATTTTAGTAGGTTAGCAACAAGTAATTTCCCCCCTTGTGCAATCAATTGACCTACACCAACACCTTTTAAAAGCATTGTGAGTTTGGAATTTAACCAGTTTAAATCGTAAATATGCAATATGCGAGCAAACATTCCTGCTTGATTTGCGATTAAAATCGGTGCATCAGAAAAAGGAATTGGTGATAATCCAATCACAGCACTACTTGCAGTATGTTGAACAATAATACTTTTCGCTTTTTCTTTTTTAATATCTAAATTAATTTTTTGGGCTTTTATAAAAGCTTCTTTTACTCCTATTGGTAAAACTTTAACAGACCATTTTATTAGATTATTCAAATCTAAATACTGGGGTGTTGGTTCTGATGATATTGTAACACCGAAAGTAGAAGAATAGTTTAATTCTTTTTTTAAAAGATTTAATTCTTTGTAAGTTATCAAATCACACTTTGTAAATATCACTGCAACAGGAATATTATGTTTTTGCAATGTAGAAATGATAAAATTGTCTAATTCTGTTATTCTATGACCAGAACCTTGAATACAATACCAAACTAAATGTATTTGCTTTTCAATTGGATTTGTTTTTTCACCTGTTGCAAATTCTACAACGTGCTTAAAAAAATCTTTTTGTCTTTCCGTTCCTATTTCATAACCTGCTGTATCAAATAATACTATCGGAATTTTTTCATTTTCATAAGCCGTTATGTTTTTAGTTACTGGTTTTCCAACACCAACTTTTGCTATGTCAGAACCAAAAACTAAATTTATTAAAGAACTTTTTCCTACACCAGTTCCACCTATTAGCAAGATATTCGGTTTTTTTATGTTCTTTACTAAATTATCGTATTCTTTATCAAATTTCTCTTGGAAATTATCGAAATATTCTTGTTTCATAATTTGTTAATTGTCAAGTTAATAATAAAATTATAAGTCAAACCATACATTTTTCATTGTATTCAAGAAATGTTCCTTTGTAAAACTTTCTTTTTCATTTCCTATCCAACTTAAAAAAGGAATATCAGAATAGCTACCTTGTAAAACTCTTGTTGTATCTCCTATCAATTCTTCAATCCGAACAATAAATTCAGTTTCATCAATTATTGTTGTCATTAAGATTTTTAATTTTTGTATAGCATCACCATATAGTTCAATGTTACTTTCGTCTTTATGATAAAGTTCAAAATATTTTTTTATATTGTTGCAATACTCTTGCATTGTGTAAAATTTGACTTCTTCCATTTTAAATATTTTAGTTAATAGTGATTTTGCAATTACAGCTAACTCCCAAATCATTGTGAGCCGTGCGGGTTGCAAAGTTACTCGTTTTTTTTGGTAATTCCAAATTATCACTAATCTTTTTTAGTGTTTTTCTTGTTTATATTATTGAAAAATTCAGGTATATGCTTTTGAAAAGGTTCAGAACTACTTTCGTGAAGTTCAGATAGACATATAAAACGTTCAGAACTACTTTTGAGAAGTTCAGATAGACATTTGAAACGTTCAGAACAACTTTTGAGGGGTTCAGATAAGGGTTTTGTTTTGCTTAAAAAGGTTTTGCTACTCTCCCGAAACCCTTATTTTTAAAGGAAAAAGCCCTTCCTATAGCATAGTAGCCTTTTTCTTTTGTAGAAATCCTTAACTATGCTGTAGGAATAGCTCACTGGACTGCAGGAAACCCTCACTGGACTGCAGGAATACCTCACTGGGCTGTAGGAAACCCTCACTGGACTGCAGGAATACCTCACTGGGCTGTAGAAAACCCTCACTGGACTGCAGGAATACCTCACTGGGCTGTAGGAAACCCTCACTGGACTGCAGGAATACCTCACTGGACTACAAGGAATTGTCCTCTCCTGAAATTACTCGACAGAATTTTGAAAGTCTTGATTTTTGAGTTTTTAGGAGTGCCCTAAAATCTGTATCCGCCTTGATTTTGACAAAAATACACTTCTCGGAGTGGACTCACAAGTATATTATAAAATAAAAAAACATCACTATTAATTGTATAACTACTTTTTATTTATTTATTTATTTTGATTTTTATTTACAAAATGTTATGTTTGTAAATTCTAAAATATTGTTCTGGTTTGTTTCAGATTGCAGGTTTTAGGCTTACAAGTTACACAAAGCGATTGTGAATTATATCGTAATATTTTGCTGTTTTCTTTAAAATTCAGACTTCTTAAAATTCGTTTAATCAAGGTGGATATAGATTTTAAATACCACAGTTTACTATTGTAAATGAGGATTTTAAATTTTATATCCAACGCCGAGTAAACGAAAATTTAAGAAGTCTTAAAATTAGACTTTCGCTTTGCGGAACTTGTAACCTGAAACCTGTAACTTACAACAGACCACAATAGTAAATTATTAATTTAAAATAAAAAAAGATGAAAAAAATTAGCTTAATTTTAGTTCCCGTTTTAACATTGTTAGTATTTTCGTGCAATCCACGAACAGAAACCAACAACACTGCCAACAACTCCGACACAATTGAATTTCCTGTGGAAGACCGAGATTTGTATGTTCCCGAAACAACAGATAACGATTCAATAACCAACGACTCGTTAAAAACAAACGATAACGTAATGGTAGAAGACGAAGAAGGAAATGTAAAACCAAAAGACGAAAATACAGTAATAGAAAATGCTAATTACTATATTGTTGTAGCAAGCTACAAAAATCTTGCAGGTGCAGAAAAAGTAAACAACGATTTTAAAGCAAAAGGTTATAATTCTCAAATTTTACCCAAAGTAGGTAAACTCAACCGAATTGCAATAGATTCTTTTGAAGACGAAAAAGTTGCAAGAAAAGAACTTAAAAAATTAAGAAAAGAACTTAAAAACTCTTCTTTCTGGTTACTTTATAAATAGGAGTTTAGGAGGGAGAATTTTAGGGTGGAGGAAATTAGGAAGGAGGAGTTTAGGAGGGAGGAAATAAGGAAAAAGAACGTTAGGAAGGAGTGAGAATAAAATCCTCCCTCCTTCTTCCTAAAATCCTCCACCCTCCTTCCTAAAATCCTCTACCCTCCACCCTAAAACATCCCCTAACTTCTTTTTTTTTACACAAATAAGAGTTTGGTTTAAATTTTGCAATTGATAGTTGTAAAATTTATCTCAAGTATGTTAAAAGTATTTTTATACACAATTTTTCTTTTCTTCCCAATTGTTTCTGTATTTTCTCAAACAGTAACAGTTATCAGTGGAAGCACTAATTTTCCTATTCCAGGAATAATGGTGTATTCCAACCGCTTGCCCGATACCTTACAAACAAACAATAAAGGAGAAATTTCATTAGATATTTTTAGAAATGATGATAATATTACTTTTGAACACTTTGTTTTTGCAAAAGTGCGAAAAAATAAAGAGGAAATTATTGATAATGACTATGTTATAATAATGTATCCAAGCGGAATGCTGGCGTTGGAAAATAAATCTGTAATAACAACGGCTGTTTATTCCAAAGATTTGCCTTTTTATATAAATATTATTACAGACAAGCAAGAAGAAACATCAAGCCTAAGTAGCAATGACGATGGCTCGGAGCAAAAATTAATGTTTGAGAAGAACAAAAGCGGTAGCACTGTTTTTAGAGGCTTGCAAGCCAATAAAGTAATACTTGTTCTTGATGGAGTGCGACTTAACAATGCCTTGTATCGTAATGGAAAAATATCTGGTCCTATCCATTTTGAAAAATCATCATTAGAAAGTGTGCAACAAATTCATGGAGCGGGCTTTATAATGTATGGTGCAGATGCTATTGGTGGTGCTGTTAAATATTTTACCAAAATACCAGAATTTAAAGAATATAATAATTTTTCGTATAAAATAAATGCCGCTACACACTACGAAGCTACAACAGATAATTGGGTTTCTAATGTAAATTTTAACCTTGGCTGGGAAAAATTTGCCTCCTACACAAGCCTAACATACGGAGACTACGGCAAAATTACAATGGGCAAAAACAGAAAAAGTTATCTTGATTCAGATTATGGACTCAACCAAACTTATGTTGAAAGAATAGATGGCAAGGATAGTATCATTACAAACCAAGAGCCTCACACACAGCAAAATACAAATTACAACCAATATCTTTTTATTCAAAAATTTAGATACCAGCCAAACAAAAATCTTAATATAGTTTTAAATCTACACTACAACACGTCTTCAAAAATAAAATACTACGGTGGACTAACCGAAATAAGCCGTAACAAACCACGATTTGCCGAAGTAGAATTTAGACCTCAGAATAAATCATTTACTTCACTTGCCTTTTTTTATAATAAAAAAACAAAATATTACGATTTTGTTTCAGTTATTGGTTCACTACAATTTATTGAAGAGTATAGATATAGCAGAAAATTAAACAGCTCCGTAGGATTGCATCAGATTGAACATCTTTATGATGGAGCAATAAATTTAGATCTTATCAAAGTGCTTGATATAAATAGAGTTACCTATGGAGTAGAAATTTCTTACAATTACTTAAAAACTCGTGCATTTTTTGAAAACATAGAAACAGATTCTATCTGGGAAGGGCTAACTCGCTATCCTACAAACGGAACAGACATGCAAACTTTTTCTGCATATTTTAGCCATAAATGGATGCGGAACTCACAATTTATTGTTCATGCAGGAATTAGATACGATTTTACTCGCTCTTCCAGCAGTTTTGAAAATCAACTTGCTACGGTTACAAAAAATCCGCAAATGAATTATAATTTTGATAAAATAAATTATAATAGCCATGCACCATCGGCAAGTTTAAGTTTTGATTATTATCCATTTACGGGTATGCAAATAAGCCTATTGAACTCTATTAGCGTGCATTCGCCAATTGTAGATGAATTTGGTAAAATAATGCTCAAAGATTATGTTGCAGTTGTTCCAAACAACAGTCTTAAATCTGAAAAATCGTGCAATATAGAGTTCGGACTTAGTCAAATATTATTTGAATCGCTAAAAATAAATGTTGGAGTATTTAATTCGTGGATAAAAGATGCAATAATTATTTCGGATATGAATATCAACGGAATCGACAGTCTCTGGCTCGGAATAGATGGCTACGAAATGGCAACAAAAGTAAATATAAACAACGCACAAATATATGGAATATCCAGTGGAATAGATTTTGGTCATTTTTTTGGCAAGAAAAATAAAAATTTAATAAAATTTAATAGCTCTTTTAACTATATAAAAGGTTTAAATATAGACGATAACATAGCATTACCAAGTATTCCACCTTTTTTCGGACAAACATCTATTTCATTAAAACTTACAGATTACACCCTGCGTTTTTCTCATATTTATAATGGAGAAAAAAAACGAGAAGACCTATCAATATATGGAGAAGATAATATCCACAAGGCCGCCAATTTTGGTTTTATGGCTTGGCAAACTTACAACATAAAACTATCCTACAATACAGGCGACTACCTTTCTATTCATTTTGCAGTAAACAATCTTTTTGACACTTTTTACAGAAGTTATGCCTCGTCTATTAGTGCTCCTGGTAGAAATTTTATGTTTACACTAAAATTTAGTATTTAATTTAGTTGTTAGTTATTGGTTGTTGGTTTACAATGCCTTGCGTAACCACCAACCACCAACTAACAACCAACAACCAAATAAACAAATAAAAAAATTTATATTTTCAAAAAAAAATGTTACTTTTGAAAATTATTAATCTGCAAAAAAAAGCAGAACAAAACTATAGATGGAAATATCTGACGAAAAAATACAAGAACTTATAAAGACATTAAAATCAAGTGCAGATTATGATTTTGGTGGCTATTCTTCAAAGTCGTTCAAAAGACGAATTTTAAAGGTATTGGAGACCCAAAGTCTTGATATAGACGAACTCATAAAAAGAGTTCAATATGATTTTATTTTTGTAGAAGAAATAGTAAAAGATATTACCGTAAATACCACCGAACTGTTCCGAAACCCCAAAAGCTGGCATGCAATAAAATACCGGATACTACCCAAATTAATAAACAATAAAACAATAAATATTTGGCATGCAGGTTGTTCTACAGGGCAAGAAATATATTCAATGTTAATTTTGTTGAATGAACTAAAGATGCTTCATAAAGCAAGAATTTATGCTTCGGATATAAATCAAGATGTAATTAATATTGCAAAAAGCGGTAGATATGTTTACCGATTTAATATAGAATATCTGGAAAATTTTGATAAGGTTATTAGACAAAATCCATTTAATTTTGAAGAATATAAAAATGTTCCTTATGCAAAATATCTAACAATTGATAAGATAGAAGACACAATTACAGTAAATGATTTTTTAAAGAATAAAGTTACATACATAAAACAAAATTTGGTAAAAAAAGAACCACTTTTTAAAACAAAGTTTGATATTATATTTTGTAGGAACGTTTTAATCTATTTCAAACCCGAACTCCAATCACAAATGTATGGTTATTTTTATGAGAATCTGAAAAATAGCGGGTTTCTTGTTCTGGGCTACCACGAAAGTATTTTAGGAGCACAAGCACAAAAATTTAACAGAAAAGGACTTTATTATACTAAAAAATTAGTTTAAATAATGTTTAGTTTTTAGTATTTAGTTTTTAATTGGGCATTACATTACAAAAATGTAAACTAAGAGTCCCCTCTGCCAAATTCGGCGTTGGATACCAATTTTAAAATCCTCATTTACAACAAGTAAACTCCGGTTGTAAAATTGGTATCCGCCTTGATTTTGGCAAAAATACACTTATCGGAGTGGACTCAACTAAATAAAACTAACGACCAAAGACTAAAAACGAAAAAAACATGACAAGAGTAAAAAAAATACGAATATCAGAATACAGGGAACTTATAAAGCTAGTTAATACTCTATATAACATAGACTTATCTGATCATGCTGCGACCTCACTAAAAAGAAGAATAGAAAACTTTATGGTTATTAGCACAACTTTTACAATAGAAAATTTGCTAACAAAAATAGAGCGAAGCCACGATTTTTTTGAAGATTTTTTATATAACCTCACAATCCCTGCAACTGAATTATTTAGAGATGGAGAGGCTTGGCTGTCGCTGAAAAACAATGTTCTATCAAGACTGTCCAAACAAGAAAAGATTAAAATATGGTTACCAGAATCAAGCTCGGGAGAAGAACTTTACAGCTTATTGGTTGTATTGAAAGAAGCAGAACTATTAGATAGATGTAAAATAGTGGTAAGCTCAATAACCGAAAAAAATATTAATGAAATAAAAACAGGTTCACTTGTTATACGAAAACTTGCAGTGAGCGAATCTAACTATCAAAGATATAGGGGAATAGACAGCCTTTCAAGCTATTATCAATTAAATAAAAAGAATGCGACTCTTAATAAAGATTTATTAGAAAAAATAGAATTTAAGAAGCATTATATTTATGACAAAGTAGAACCTTTTGGTTTTTTTGACATAATAATATTCCGAAACAGAATGTTGTATTACAACAAAGAATTACAAAATAGAGTTTTAGATAATATTAATAGTTCTATGAATAAAGGAAGTTTTTTATTTATAGGAGTTCAAGAATCATTGGTTTATTGGCAACATGCCGATAAAATGAAAAAATTAACAAAAAGCGAAAATATTTTCAGAAAACAAAAATAATTTACGATTTATGATTTATGATTGGCTGACGCAAGAAAATTTTAATTAAATAAACCAATCGTAAATCAAAAATCGTAAATCGTAAATCAAAAATCGTAAATCGTAATCTACTTATGGCAAAAAAATACGTTATAATTGGTGGGTCGGCTGGAAGTTTTCAGTCCATAACAGAAATACTTTCTGAATTGCCAAAAAACTACGAGCAATCGGTTTTTTTGTGCCTTCATAGACTGAAGCATGTCCGAACTGGTTTTGTAGAAGCATTATCTATAAAGTCAAAATTATCTATCTCTGAACCAGTCGATAAGGAATATTTGCGACAAGGACAGGTATATCTTGCTCCAGCAAATTATCACATGTATTTTGAACTCGGAAATTTATTTTCATTATCTACTGAAACAGCCGTAAATCATTCACGACCGTCTATCGACTTGTCGTTTGAGTCGGCAGCATATCTATTTAAAGATAAACTTACAGCAGTCTTACTTTCAGGAGCTAACAGAGACGGAGCTTACGGCATGAAAATGGTAAATCAATACGGTGGCACAACAATTATCCAAGACCCCGAAGAATGCCAAGTAAAAACAATGACAACTGCTGCGGCAGCAATCACCAAAATAGACCATATTTTAACCTTAAAAGAAATAATTAATCATCTGAAAAAGTTACAATAGTTATCGTGTTCTTTAGTTGTTGAGTTATCGTGTTTTTGAGTTATCGTGTTCTTTAGTTGTTGAGTTATCGTGTTTTTGAGTTATCGTGTTCTTTAGTTGTTGAGTTATCGTGTTCTTTAGTTGTTGAGTTATCGTGTTGAGAGTTACGCAAAGCGTAAAAAAGAGAAAATACGACAACACGACAACTCAAAAACTAGACAACACAACAACTCAAAAACACGACAACTCAAAAACTAAACAACACGACAACTCAAAAACTCAAAAACACGATAACTAAAAAACTAGACAACACGACAACTAAAGAACACGATAACTCAAAAACTAAAAAACTAGACAACACGACAACTCAAAAACTAGAAACTAAATTAAGGCTATGAAAAATAAATTTTTAATCATAACTATAATTTTAATAATTATAAGTATTCCTGTTTTTTTACAGATAAGCAATACTGTTGTAATTATAGATAACTCTTCAAATATTTTTATTATTGGAGCTTATGTTGTATTGATTGTAGCTACTTTAATATTCTTTTCTATTTCTATAAAAAAAATAGAATCTAAGAAACCAACCGAAACAATAAGAATAATTCGTAAAAGTTCTGAAGACGAAAATGATACAAAAAGCACAAAAAGAGTAAATAAAAAAGACGAAGAAGATGCTCGTTATGTTGCAAAAATGATAAAAGAAATTATTGCAAATCTATCCGAATTAAAAGATGTAAAGAAAATAACCGAACAAATTTTAAAAAACCTATCAAAAACATATAATATTGTTCAAGGAGTAAGTTTTATATTGGACAAAGAAACAAATTCATTTAAAACATCAGGCACTTATGCCTTTTATACCAACGAATTATACCGAGAATTTAAAGAGGGAGAAGGCTTAACTGGACAGGTTGTTAAAAATAAAGAATTTTTATATATTGATAATGTTCCTGACAATTATATAACAATACTTTCTGGACTTGGCGAAGGAACTCCGAAATATCTAATTCTATTTCCCATAATTTTTGAAAACAAAGTTATTGGAATAATAGAATTTGCCACATTCTCTCAACTACCAAGAGACTCCGAAAAAATATTTAATAAATTAAGAACTGTTATTGGAGAAATAATTAATGGATTAGTAAGTTAAGAAAAAGTTTAATTAATTTATAGAAATAATTTACAGGACTAATAATGCAGTAAAAAAAAGAGCACAAGTAGAAATGAATTGGTAATTAAAAATTGATTTTTATTTTCAAAAAAAGAAAAACTAAAAAAAATGCCAACAAAGATAGAAAAAGCACAATATTATTTTGACAAAGCAATAAAAGCATACATGGCAGGCGATTACAAAACAGCTAAAAATGATTATGAAAAAGCAATTGAATTAAACCCAAGTAATGCAAAAGCATATAATAATTTAGCAATTATTTTAACAGAGCATTTTCAAGAATACGAAAAAGCAAAACAAAATTATGAAAAAGCAATTGAATTAGACTCAAATTATGCAGAAGCATATTACAATTTTGCACTTCTTTTAGAAAACAATTTTCAAGAATACAAGAAAGCAAAACAATTTTATGAAAAAGCTATTGAGTTAAATCCAAACTATGCAGAGGCATATAATAATATTGCATTGCTTTTATGGCAACAATTTCAAGAATATCAAAAAGCAAAACAATATTATGAAAAAGCCATTGAAGTAAATCCAAAATTTGCAGAGGCATATAATAATATTGCAGTGCTTTTATGGCAACAATTTCAAGAATATGAAAAAGCAAAAGAATATTGTGAAAAAGCTATTAAATTTAAATTAAATTATGCAAAGGCTTATAATAATTTTGCAATCCTTTTAACCAAGCATTTTCAAGAACACAAAAAATCGAAACAATATTTTGAAAAAGCTATTAAATTAAATCCAAAATCTGCAGAGGCTTTTAATAATTTTGCACTTCTTTTAACAAATCATTTCAAAGAACATGAAAAAGCAAAACAATATTTTGAAAAAGCTATTGAAATAAATCCAAACTTTGCAAATGCTTATAATAATCTTGCATTTCTTTTACAAAATGATTTTCAAGAATATGAAAAAGCAAAATACTATTTTGATAAATACATTTTATTAGCAAATCCTAAGTCTGTAAAAAAAATAAGACAAATAACTTTAAAAAATTATAATCAATTTACCGAAAATTTAATAATTGATTTAACTTATCCAGCGGGACACAAAAAAGCTGGACAACCTATGGAAAAGGTTTGTTTTATCGGACAAAGCGGAACAGGAAAGACAAGTATTTTAGAACTAATAAAAGGTCTTTTTATTAATGATAAAACTAAAATACCTAATGCTAATTTTCAAAGTGTTTATTTAGAATATCAATTTTATGATTACGAAACTGATATTTCGTTAATAAATATTCCTACCGATTCAGTTGTTAATATAAATCGGCTTAATTCAAAAGATATTTTGGAATATAAATCGGAAAAATTATCGCCCATAGTAGATTTTGAAACAGAAGACCCAAAAAAACATTGGTATCCTATACTTAAAAACATTGCTGAATATCAGATAAAAGCAGTAAAATATAGTTCAGAGCTAGGTTATCAAATAACAAAATATAAAAATTCTAAAATCTCACTGAATAATGCAATTGATAAATATAATGAAAAGATAGGCAAGCTCAAAGAAAAAAATAATTCATTAGAAAATCTAAATGAGTTTTTAAAACCTATTTTTTCTAAATTTAACATAAGAATAAAAACTGAGCCAAGCGACCCAGAGGAAATCAAATTTATTCCTATTGAAAATATTACTTTTGATAAGGATAACAACGAAATAATTACCGATATTCAAACAAAATTTACAAGTTCGGGAACAAAACAAATTTTGGCTCGCACAGTTCCATTGTTTTCATTAAAACCAAACAATGCCTTAATACTTATTGACGAACCAGAAAATTCACTTTATCCTAATGTTCAAAAAGAATTTATTGATTTTATAACACAAGAGAGTTGGCATTCTATAAAAAACATTAAAAATTGTCAATTTTTCTTTGCAACACACTCACCCACAATCGCTTCATCTTTTGATCCTTGGGAAATAATTGAGCTTAAATTTAATAAAACAGGAAAAGTAGAACAAAAATTATACTACGAAGGTGAACGTAATGTAAATAATTTTACGATTTACCCAAAATATTTAGATATTGATAGTATTCTCATGCGTGTTTTTGATGTTAGTGATGATATATATATAAACAGAGAAGAAAAAATTGATGAATTTGCAGATTATAATATCAAAATCAGAAAAATGGAGCAAAAAGATTTACAAAATAGACCTGAATATCAAGAACTTATTATCAAACGAAATGAACTTGGCAAAAAATTAGACTGGAGGACATAAAAATGAGAAAAATAGACAAATCAATTATACTTTCTGAAGGATACGAAGAATGGTTGCACAAGAACAAAACGTTAAACAAAACACCCAAAACTTGTAGCAAATATAAAGTTGATGTTGTAATGAGTTTATTGTATTGCCAGCAAGGAGTTTGTGCATACACAGAAATGCGTTTATGCGTTCCAGAACTAATAACAGAAGATAAATGGAATGAAAATGAATACATAAACAGAAAATTAAATCTTAATAAAATTGGAGATTTAGAACATTTTGACCCAAAATTTAAAAAAGAATATCATTGTGAATGGGATAATTTATTTATGGTTTTTCATGAAGTTAATAATCATAAAAAAGATAAAAACATTGAAATAATAAAAGAATTTAAACCAGACAATGAAGAATATAATCCAAATAAAATTTTTGATTACGATTTAACAACGCATAAATTTAGACCAAATTCCAATATTGAAAATAAAGAAGAAATAGAAAAAATAAAGAAATTATTGGAATTACTATCTATAAATAAAGGCTTTATAAAATACGAACGAAAAACTTTTTTGAATGATGTTAAAGCTAATAAGAATAAAAAAATTGACAGATTCTTTACTGCTTATAATTTAATAAAAGAATATTTATAATTCTGAAAATAATAATTTATAAATAAAAACTCATGGGGGTTAAAACAATAAAAAAACAAACAAGCAATATAATGCTAAAAAGTAACGAGAAATTTAGACGGCAACATCAAATAGCTGCACAACTAAATGATTATGAGCTAAATGCGTTTTTGACTTATTGTGATAAGTATAAAATAAAAAATAAATCAAAATTTATTAGAGAGGCGTTAATGTCGGCAATTCTAGAAAAATTTGACGAAGATTATCCACGACTATTTGAAGAAGAATAGTAATAAGTCTCTTTAATAAATAGAATTACATTCCAAAAAGTAAATAAAATTCAAAAAAAATGAAATTTATTAACTTTCACCTGATAAATAGCAATTTAGCGAAAATAAATCGTTTTTTTAACAATTCCTTAACAATTCAACAATAAAACAATTCAACAATATAATAAGAAATGGACTATAATTTTTCAGAAATAGAAGCAAAATGGCAAGAATACTGGGACGCAGACCAAACCTTCCAAGTAAAAATTGACACATCAAAACCAAAATTTTATGTGCTTGATATGTTCCCATATCCTTCGGGAGCAGGACTTCACGTAGGACACCCACTCGGATACATTGCCTCTGATATTTTCTCGCGTTACAAAAAACTGCAAGGATACAACGTTTTACATCCAATGGGATACGATGCATTTGGTTTACCTGCCGAACAATACGCAATACAAACAGGAACTCAACCTGCCGAAAACACCGACAAAAACATAGAAAGATACCGTGAGCAATTGAAAAAAATAGGACTTTCTTATGACTGGAACAGAGAAATAAAAACCTCAGATCCAGGCTATTATAAATGGACACAATGGGTTTTTATAAAAATGTTTAAACATTGGTTCAACAACAAAACGCAAAAAGCCGAGCCAATTGAAACTCTGATAAATATTTTTGAGAGAGAAGGAAATATTGGACTTGATGCTGCTTGCTCGCCTGTGCCAAAATTCCATGCAGCTGTGTGGAACGGAATGGAAGAGATTGAGAAGGAAGATGTTTTACAAAAATACAGATTAGCTTTTCGTGCAAAATCAATGGTAAATTGGTGTGCCGAACTTGGAACTGTTCTTGCAAACGATGAAGTAAAAGACGGTTTGTCTGTTAGAGGTGGACATGAAGTTGTGCAAAAGGCTATGACACAGTGGCTTTTGCGTGTTAGTGCATATTCAAAAAGATTACTTGATGGTTTGGAAAACGTAGATTGGTCGGACTCTCTAAAAGAAATTCAGAAAAATTGGATAGGACGTTCGCAAGGAGCAAATGTTATGTTCAAAACCACTGACCCATATACTAATATTCAGGTATTTACGACTCGTCCTGATACAATTTATGGTGCAACTTTTATGGTGCTTGCTCCTGAGAGTAAATTTATAAGACAACTTGTTACGGAGGAGCAAGAAGAAGCTATAAGTCTATATGTTGCACAAACAAGCAAACGAACAGAACGAGAAAGAATTGCCGACACAAAAACCGTTTCTGGGGTGTTTACGGGAGCTTATGCAATAAATCCGTTTACACAAAGGCAAATTCCTATCTGGATAAGCGACTATGTATTAGCAGGATATGGTTCTGGTGCAATTATGGCAGTGCCAGCACACGACAACCGTGATTTTGCTTTTGCTACAAAATACGAATTACCTATTATTCAGGTTGTTGAAGGTGCAGATATTACCAAAGAATCCTACGACGATAAAAATGGTAAAATGATTAACTCTGGAATTATCAATGGTTTGGAGGTAAAAGATGCTATTGATAAAATAATTACAGAAATAGAGACCAAAGAACTTGGCGAACGAAAAATAAATTATCGTCTTAGAGATGCGATTTTTAGCCGTCAAAGATATTGGGGCGAGCCATTTCCTATTTATTATAAAAATGGAATTGCATATCCACTTGATGAAAATAAATTACCACTTCAACTTCCTTATATAGAAACATTTAAACCAACAGAAGCAGGAGAACCTCCTTTGGCTCGTGCAGAAAATTGGAAATATGCAGACGAATTTCCTTTGGAAACAAGCACAATGCCTGGTTTTGCTGGCTCATCGGCGTATTATTTGCGATATATGGATCCAAAAAATAATGAAAAACTTGTCTCCAAAGAAGCAAATGAATATTGGCAAGACGTTGATTTATACATCGGAGGAACGGAACATGCTGTTGGACATCTTATTTATTCTCGTTTTTGGAACAAATTTCTTTATGATATTGGTGAAACAATTAAAGATGAGCCATTTAAAAAATTAATAAATCAAGGAATGATACAGGGGCGTTCTAATTTTGTTTACAGAATTAAAAATACCAACAAATTTGTCTCTGCAAATATTCGCAAAGAATACGACTACACAGAAATTCATGTAGATGTTAACATTGTAAACAATGATATTCTTGATATTGAGAGGTTTAGAGACTGGCTACCTGAATATAATAATGCTGAATTTATTTTAGAGGGCGGCAAATATTATTGTGGACATGCTGTTGAAAAAATGTCAAAATCAATGTTTAATGTTGTAAACCCAGATGATATTATTGAGCAGTATGGAACTGATACTCTGCGACTTTACGAAATGTTTTTAGGTCCTATTGAGCAATCAAAACCTTGGGACACCAAAGGAATTGAAGGTGTGCATAAATTTTTGCGAAAATTATGGAGACTATTTCATAATGAAAATAATGAAGTAATAGTTTCTGAAGAGAAAGCTACACCAGAAGAACTTAAAATTTTGCACAAAACTATCAAAAAAATAAAACACGATATAGAAAATTTTTCGTTCAATACTTCTGTGAGTGCATTTATGATTTGTATAAATGAACTTACAACTCTAAAAACCAACAAACGACAAATTCTTGAGCCACTAACAATTTTGTTATCATCTTTTGCTCCACATATTTCGGAAGAATTGTGGGAAAAACTTGGTAATTTTGCTTCTGTTTCGGAAACAATTTTTCCTCTTCACAACGAAGAGTTTTTGGTGGAAAACACAGTAACATATCCTATTGCAATAAACGGAAAAACCAAAATAACAATAGATATTCCTGCAGACACTGACAAGAAGGAAATTGAAAGAATTGCACTTCAAGACGAAAAAATAATAAAACAAATTGAAGGCAAAAATATTATTAAAATAATAGTTGTGCCAAAAAGAATGGTAAATATTGTGGTGAAATAATTTTTGATTTACGATTTATGATTTACAATTTACGATTAGCTTACGCCAAATAATTAATTTGAGTGTCCACCAATCATAAATCGTAATTAAAAACCCCGCATTTGTCAATTTTTTTTTGTATATTTGACAATTATTTAAGATAAATTGATAACATGGAAAAAATAATAACAAAACAACAGACCCCAAAATATATTATCCCTCGCATTCCAGATGAGCTTGTTTATGAAGTAATGAATGGAAAACCAGTTTATTACAAAGGTTACAAAGAAGTTATAAACCAACACAAACAATTAGAAGAAATTATGGGTTGCAGCACTTTACAAGCAATAGTTATAAATAGTATATTAAAATTTTTGTATAAAAATATTTCAGATGAAAAGCACCTTATCCTTTCAAACGAATTAGGCTTACATTTGAATAAAAAAGATAATTTATCTGCAGATATAACTATTTATGAAAAAAAGAAATTATTAAGTGAAAGAATAGAAAACAAATATTCCAAAATCCCTCCCAAAATAATAATAGAAATAGATACTAAAGCTGATTTGAACGATTTTGATAATGTAATGGATTATTATCAGGAAAAAACAAAAAAACTTTTTAACTTTGGCGTAGAAAAAGTTTTTTGGGTGCTTACAAAAAACAAACAAATAATAGTAACAGAACCAAATAAGCCTTGGCTAATAAAAACATGGGACAAAGAGATAATATTATTTGACAACCTAAAATTCACTCTAAATCAACTACTTATTGATGATGGGATTTTTGATATGATATAAGTTTGTTATCAGCAGTTTACAAAAACATTGCAAAATAGCTTTGTTTTTTTAACAACCTTTTCTAAAATAATAGTCTATGAGATGTAAACCAATTATTAATTAATTTATACTAAACCGTTATCAAAATGACGATTTAGAAAATGAATTATTTTTGTTTTGTTTTTATTCTCAAAATTCTTGCATAGCCTAAGCTATGGAAGAATTTTTAGAACAAAAATAAAGCTAAAAGAAACTTTTTATATTCGTTATCTTGATAGCGGTTTAGTATTATATACTTTTTTACTAACTTTTTTTAATTAAAACCACATGAAAAAAATTACATTATTATTATTTGCAGTTGCAGTTATTTTCACAAGCAGTTTTGCACAAATAACAATTGCAGATGGAGAAGGAAATCCATTAGAAGATGGACAAACTTATGAGCTACCAAACCATTCTGAACCAGAATTACCATTTATTATAACAAATAATTCAGGTTCGGATATAAATTACATTCTTGAAGTGATATCTGCAACACCTGAAGGTGCAGATTGTCCTTTTCAAATATGTGGTGGTGGAACTTGTAACGATCTTACCGCAGACTGGATAACTTATCCATGGTCGGTTGGAATAGCCACATCAATTGCAGCTGGAGTTTCCACAACAGTTGGTGAAACCCATATTACCTATGTTTACAACGAAGGAGTTGCAGCTTCAATAGAGGTGCATGTTTATGAAGAAGGTAATACATCTAATTCTGTAACTTTCACTTATGGTTATGTCGTAGATATAAACTCTGTAACCTCTGGATTTTATGTATATCCTAATCCTGCTACCGATGTTTTGTATATTACAAACACAAATAATAATTCAAGCTATGTTTTAATAAATAACATAATTGGACAAACAGTAAAAAGAATTGAACTAACAAATGAAACAACAAAAGCAAATATAGCAGATTTAGAAAATGGTATTTATATTTATACTTTATACGAAGACAGCAAAGCTGTGATTACTAGAAAATTAATAAAAAAATAATTTGATAATTTAGTCAGAGATATACTTGACGTAAACCTCTGACTAATATCACAATTTTAACAGAGTATCAAATAAAAACTCTTGTTCATATTTCTACACAAAATAATTGATGTTATGAATATTTTTTTTGTTGGTAAAAAAAAATGTTAACTAATAAATTGTGTTTTCACAATCTATCAATATAACATTTTTTGGCGTTTTTCACGAGTATCAATTTCTGCGTTACTTTTTAAATTTTAAAATGCTCATTTACAAAGGTAAACTTCAATCCTAAAATTTCAAAAAAGCCTTGAACTTGACACTCATGAAAAACGCCCATTTTTTACAATTATATGGAATGTTTTTTAGCTAAATCCACCTAATTTTCTAATGTCTGTTCTTGGATTTATGCACATAACAGGTATTTTCTCTTCGTTTGCAATAATTTTTTGCTCGTCAGCTCCCATCATGTAGTCCACTGCTTTAATATTTTTTGTAGTAAGAACAAGAATTAATGCAGCATTAACTTCTTTTGAGAAGTTTAGAACTTCTGTTACACTATTCTCTTTTCCATCAAGTTTTTTAAGCTCGTAGTTTATGCCCTTTCCGTGCATATATTCACTTGTAACTTTGATGTTTGAAAGTAATCTTTTCTTGGAAATTTTATCTTTTGTATCTGAATAACATAAGTGAAATTTAGCATGAAAAAGTTTGTGAAGGAAGTTTGCCCAAATAACTTTTTCTTTATTTTCTGCTCTAAAATCTATAGGAATAACAATATCTCTAACTTCGTGATTTGTAGGAGCTTCTTGTATTACAATAAAAGGACTTGTTGAACCTGCAATAACTTTTAATGCCCAACTTCCTGTTACTTTTTGAAACCCTTTCATTCCATGAGTTCCCATAATAGACATTGTAGCTTCGGTTTCTTTTATCACATCTGAAATAGTAGTAAATATATTACCCACTTTTACCATTCCGAATATTGTTTTTCCATGTTTTGCTTTTACTTCATCAATTTTTGCCTCAATTTTTTTGACAGCATCATCAACCTCTTTGTCTTTTTTTACAATATTTAATAAAACTACATCTACTTTGGTAAAATCAGAATAGACAAGTGCATGTAAAAGTGCTTCTTCAGCTTTTTCGGAAAAGTCCCAAGTTACTAAGATAGGCTTAATATAATCGCTCATAGTGTATAGAATTTGAAATTAGTATTGAAATTTTGGTATAAAAGTAAGTATTAAAATTTAACTTACAAAATAATAATACATATTTCATGCCTTTTTTAATTTTTAGAACAAAAAAAACAAAAATGTAATGTTCTTTAGCCATAAAGTTTATTAATATTAAACTTTAGAATACAGAACATTACATCTTGTTGTTTTAGGAAGTCAATAAATTACGATTTTATAAATCCTCTTTTATTTTGTGTTAGATATAAATTTAAAAATTATTTTTCATTAGTTTAACTGAAAATCAATTGGGACTGTGTACCAAACACTTACAGGCTTGCCTCTTTGTTTTCCTGGTTTAAAATTAGGTAATTCTCCAACAACTCTGATAGCCTCGTCGTCTAATAATTTATCTACACTTCTAACAACCTGAACTTCTCCTACTGCTCCAGTTTTGGTAACAACAAATCGGATATACACTTTTCCGAAAATATCATTCTCCTGTGCAAGTGGTGGATATACTACATTTTCTGCAATAAATTTTCTTAAAGCAGCTTCACCTCCTGGAAATTCTGGCATTTTTTCTACAATTAAAAATACTTCATCAGTTTCTTCCTCTTCTTCTGTATCAAAATCTGTATCTACAAACTCAGTATCTTCATCTTCGTCTGGCAATTCAAAATCAAATTCGTCCTCAATTTTAACGTTGTCTTCTACAATATTGATAATGTCAGAAACTACTTGTTGTGGCGGTGGTGGTGGTGGAAGTTCTTCTGGTCTAACAGTTACTTCTACTTCCTCGGTCTCAACTTCTGTTGATGCTTCATCTGCAAATACCTCTGCTTTTGTATCTGTTGTTGTGCTTTCAAATAGTATAAGCACTATGGTTAAAGCTGCAACCATACCTACGAGAAAAAATAATACTTTATATTTTTCCAAATTTACTTTTGCATTTTTCTTAATTTCCATGATTTCTAAAATTTAATTGGTTAATATTGTGTTGGTTTAATTAATTGGTTTATTAGTTTATTGGTTTATTGGTTAAGGTGTAAACCAATTATTAATTATTTACTATTTATTACATTAATTGAAAAACTATTGGCATTGTAAACCAGATACTTATATTTCTACCCCTTTGTTTTCCTGGTTTCCAGTTTGGCATGTTTTTCACTACTTTTATTGCTTCATTATCAATCAGTTCATGAACACCTCTAATTAATTCTACTTCTCCTATATTACCGTCTTTTTCTACTACAAATCGCAGATAAACAGTTCCTTGTATTTGGTTTTCTTGTGCTTCTATCGGATATTCTACATTTTTCGAAATATATTTCAATAATGCAACTCTACCTCCATAAAACTCTGGCATCTGTTCGGCAATTGAAATAGGGTAATCATAAACAAACTCTATCTCTTTCTCTTCAATATCTATTTCATAATCAATAAATTCAGGTATATTTTCAAATGCTCCAAAATCTAATTCCTTTCCATTATCAATTATTTCGTTATCGTCTCTTATATTTATTTCTAAACTCTGTATTTTTTGTGGTTTTGGTGGTTTTATTTGTTTTTTTTCAGCAATAGGCATCATTTCTACGTCCATATTTACTTCCACAACATCTTTTTGTTCTATTTTTTTCGTCTTTTTTGTTCCAACTTCAAATACACCAACCATTATTAGCAAGACAATTATTAGCCCTATTTGAAAAAATAGTCCTCGCTTTTTTTCAAGATTTGCTTTATTTGATTTTTTTGTTGTCATGCTATTCTTAGAAAATTTTCAGTTTTTAGTCTTAAGTTTTTAATTCGCTTTCGCTTGATAAATAATAGTTTAAAAGAAATCGGAATATTCTCCTTAATCTACACCGCTTTAGCCAAAAGCCAAGAACCAAAAGCCAAGAACCAAAAGCTATTTAATAGGATTAATTGCTTTACCATTTAACATAAGCTGGTAATTTATAGAAGGATAAAGTCTTTTGTCTCCGGTTTGTCCAATTATTTGTCCTTCTATCACTTTTTCATTTTCTTTGATAGTTATTTTTGCGAGTTTTTCGTAAATCACTTTATAATTGTTATTTAAGTCTATTATTATTATTATTTCGTCTAACCCCCAATTATTTATTGTATCAATTTTTTCTACTCTTCCATTTCCGATGGCAAGCACGTTTGTAAAATCGTTGGCTTGAATTGTTATTTTTTTATGCGATATTTTATATCTGACATCTTTATTTTCGGGGTCTTCAATAATTTGCTCATCTATATAACCTGTTATAATTTTGTAATTGTCTTTTATTGGAAAAATAAACTCACTTTTTTCATTTTCTGATATTTTTCCATCTTTATTAAATAGATTAAAAGCAAATAAAAAAGTAAATATTAATAAAATCAAAATTGGCATTGTGCTAATAAATCGTATTTTTTTTATCCATTCTTTTTCTGGATTTGCCATTAATTTTATTCTATTCTTAACCTGCGAGCTTTTTAAATTGTTACTTATTGACAACTTTTTTTTAGTAAGTCTAAGCATTAAATAAGAATAATTATAAGTAGAATCATTTTCTGTAAGTATTTTATCTACAATAAATTCGTGGTTTTCTTTCACCGATTTTTTTAGTTTACTCACCAATGGATTAAACCAAAAAACGATGTTCAAAATTTCAAAGAGCAGGTTGTCTAAAGTATGATTTTGTTTTATGTGTATTTCTTCGTGTGTTAGTATTTGCTGTTGTTCACGTTCCGTTAGATTTTTAAAGTTTTTGTTTACAAATATATTTCTAAAGAAAGAGAATGCTGTTATTTGACTTTTTGTTTCGTATAAATTTTTATTAGCTTCTGTGCTGTTATTTTTTAATCTATTTAATGAAATTAAAGTTTTGGTAAAAATAATTAAAAATCTGAGAATTCCCGATAAATAAATTATAGATAAAACATTAACAACTGTAAAATACTTATTATCTGTGAGTTTATTATAAATATTTGTAAAAATATTTTGTTGCTCGTTTGTATTTATAAAAAACTGTCCATCGCTAAAATTTACGAATAAAATTTTTTCTGTTTCAAAATTCAAAGAACTTGTTGTGAGCCAATTTATTTTTATCAAAGGTAAAATTATACTCAAAAAAACTATTGCTATTAAATAAAATCTATTCCATTCAAAATAAGAATATTTATTATATATATATCTGTAAATCAGATAAAAAACAGATAAAACAAGCGTAGATTTTATTAAAAACATTTTGGATTCACAATTTACGATTTACAATTGATTTACATCTTTAATTACGGATAAAAACAAATCGTAAATATAACAACTATTTAACAATTACAGTTCCTTAATATTGTAAAAGTATTAGTTATCAGGCAACAGCCAACTAAAAACTACCTTAACTTTTTTTATTAATAATTTCCTGCATTTCTTTTAATTCCTTCTCGCTCATTTCCTCGTCTTCAACCATGTATGAAACTACATTTTCGTAAGAGCCATCAAAATAATTTTTCATTAGATTAGAAAATACAGATTTGCGATAAGCAAATTTACTAACTATGGGAAAATATTCGTGTGTTCTTCCGTAAGCCTTGTAATCCAAAAAACCTTTTTTTTCTAAAATTCGCACAATAGACGAAATTGTATTATACGGTGGTTTTGGAGCAGGAAGTAATTCTATTACTTCTTTTACAAATCCTTTTTTTAGCTTCCAAAAAATCTGCATTATTTTCTCTTCTGATTTTGTTAAGTCTTCCATCTTTTTAATTTTTGAAGTTTAGAATTTTTGAAGTTTGGAATTATTCTCACAATTTTTTGTGGAGTTCAAAGCCTCAATATTTAATTATGATGCAAATATAAAACTAATTTTTCAATAATGCAACTTATTTGCAAGTTTTTTAACTTGTTTTTCAGTTTTATAATTTAAAAACAAGTTGTAATCTGCATAATCTTTTGATTATTTGTGGTTTATAAATAAAAATAAATTTTAATTTTTCTCTTCTTTTTTTTCATAAGATGAGTATTTTTCTATTATTCCATAAATTTATTTCTTATTTTTTGCAATAATTTCCCTAAAATATCACGAAAGAGTATTAAAAATACAAAAACCCACAAAATTAAAAAATCTTGTGAGTTTTGTTTAAGTTTTGGGCGTTTTTCACGGGTGTCAATTTCAAGGCTTTTTTGTAATTTTAGAATTGAAGTTTACCTTTGTAAATGAGCATTTTAAAATTTCAAAAGTAACGCCGAAATTGGCACTCGTGAAAAACGCCAAGTTTTGTAACTCGTATGCTCTACGATGTTCTAATTTTGTTCAAACTGTTTATATTTATAAATAAGTATTTCCAAAAAGATGATTAAACAAATGGTTCTTAATAAGTCTGACACTAAAGCCGTAACTCCAAGGTTCGAAAGAACATTCTGCTTTGCCCTTTTTAAAGTCTATAATTAATTTGCAAGCATTTTCGGTTCCGTGCCGTGTTCTTGACCAGAAGTTTGCATGTTTACCGAAGGTTCCAAATGGAAGCACAGGACTGTAAAATCCTACGGGTAAAGCATTAAAACCGCTTTTGTTTGTTTCTCCTCCGATCTGGCTATTTATTTGTTCCTTCATTTTATGGTATGCGTCATTCCCTGCACCAAGATAATTTACTAACATACGCCATTCTTTATCACTTGGTAAGTGCCAGCCTTTTACACCTTTTGCAACCTTTCGTGCTGTATCCCAATCATATAAATATCCGTATTTGGCAACATTTTTATCATTATTATCCAAAGCCCAACAACCTTCTTTTACTTTATAAGCCATATTTTCTGCCATAACTGTTTGGCGACCAATGGTTACAGTTTTGTAATTTTTTCCGTCTCTGGTGTCTGTAAATATTCCAGTATTTTCTACAGGATTATATTTTTCTCCCATTTTTTTAAAATTTATTTAGGAAGCTTTATAAAATACAAACTAGGAATGATGTCTTTTTGTATTTGCAGTCTCCGTTTTACTTGATTTGCCGATATATACTAACTACCTAAGTGTTCTATCAAAATTTTTAATCCTATTAAAATCAGAACAATTCCACCAATTATTTGCATCTTTATTTTTAACTTATTAGATAAGAATGCTCCAAATAAAGTGCCTGTCATTGTAAGACAAAAGACTATAAGTCCTACAATTACAGCAAAATGAATAATTGATATGCTGATTAATGAAAAACTAATCCCGATTGCCAGAGCATCAATACTTGTAGCCAATGCAAGATATAAAACCATCGCTGTTTTTGTAGAGATCTTTTTATTATCATCAGATTTTTTTGTTTTAATATCATCAATAATCATTTTTAAACCAATAATAGATAGTATTGAAAAGGCTACCCAATGGTCAAATGCTGAAATATAATCTTTAATTCCTACACCAACATAATAGCCAATAATAGGCATTATTACATGAAAAAGACCAAACACCAAAGAAAGTTTTAATGCTGTCTTTACTCTATTTGTTCTAACAACTGTGCCGTAGGAAATTGAAATAACAAAACTGTCTAAAGACAAGCCGATAGCTGTTATTATTATTATTATTAAACTCATTATTATTCAATCTATTTTCAAATACCAATATTTAGGTATTGTATAAAATTTTAAATATCTATTTATTTGCAAATATATTATTTATTAATTCTTTAAAAAAAAACCATGAAAAAATTAATTATTATATTATTTGTAACATTGTCTGTAAATGCTTTTTCGCAGACGGACAGCTTGTTAAACGAGCAACAAAATCTAGCAGAAGAACTAATGAACCGCAACGGTAGCTTAACTATTGGCGGTTATGCTCAAATAGATTACAATCAGCCAATAAACAAAAATATTATTAACAATGGAGTATTAGATGTCCATCGTTTGGTTATGTTGTTTGGTTATAAATTTAATTCAAGAACTAATTTTATTACAGAAATTGAGTTTGAACATGTAAAAGAGGTTTATGTTGAACAGGCTTTTTTGAACTATAAAATAACAAATTACTTAAATTTTAGAGGAGGACTAATGTTAATTCCGATGGGAATTGTTAATGAATATCATGAACCACCAACATTTAACGGAGTAGAAAGACCTGGTTTGGATAGTAAAATTACGCCAACTACTTGGCGAGAAATCGGTGCCGGCTTTACAGGGCGTTTTAATGATATTTCTTTAAAATACCAATTATACACTGTTAATGGATTAAAAGGATACGATGGTGGTGCAAAATTTAGTGGTGCAAAAGGACTACGTAGTGGCAGACAAAAAGGTGCTAAATCAATAATTAATTCTCCTAATCTAACAGGTCGAATTGATTTTTATGGTGTTAGTGCTTTAAAAATTGGACTTTCAGGATATTTTGGCAAATCACAGTCTTCATTATTCAACGGAATAGATAAGTCTGATAATGACTTAGTTTTACAGGCAGACAGTTCGGTTGTGGAAATTTCGATGTTAGGTGCAGATTTGAGATACAATAAAAAAGGTTTTCAATTAAAAGGACAGTATAATTATGTGTCAATTAATAATACAATCCAATATAATATGTTTACTGGTTCGGATTTAGGATCTGCAATGTCTGGTTATTATTTAGAATTAGCTTATAATGTGTTTGAATTAACAAAACTAAAAACAGAACTTATTCCATTTGTAAGATATGAAAATTATAATACTCATTTTAAAACCAATAATTTTATTTCGGCAGATAATAATTTTCACACAGAAGAAATTGTTTTTGGAATTGGTTGGAAACTTGCAAGAGGAGCAGTATTAAAAGCAGATTATCAATACTCAAAATCTAAGGCTGAAGACGATTGGAATAATCAATTAAATTTAGGAATTGGAATAATGTTTTAACATAATAATTATGAAATATTTTATTTATATACTTATTACCTTTGTATTATCTTTTGAGGCACATACTCCTTATCCGAAGGAGTATGAAAAACAGATAAACAAAGAAATCCGAAAATTATTCGGTAAGAATGAAATTGTGAAAAAACAGCTTGATGTGCCTGACAGCTTGATGTTTGGGGATAATAATTCTTTATATTATTTGCAGTCAAACGATAGTATAATGGGTTTTATGGCTATTAGAAAAGTTAATGCCTGTTTGGTTGGCGGTTGTAGTAAACCAAACCCTTTGAATGAAGGGAGATACGACCATTTTTATTATATTATATTTTTTGACACGAATCATTCAATTCAGAAAGTTAAAATTTTGGATTATCAATCTGACTATGGCTACGAAATTTGCAGTAGAAATTGGCTGAAACAATTTATTGGATATAAAGGTTGCGAAGTTTCATACGGAAACGAGATTGATGCTATTTCTGGAGCAACCGTTTCGGGTTATGCAATTGTTACTGATGTTCAAGAGATTTGTGAATTGATTGAAAAAATTAATAATTTAGATTTTTCAGGAGTGCCCTAACAGCCAAAACTAATAGAAATCTAAAATGATTTTCATTTTAAATTTTAGGAGTGCCCTTTATACTAACCTATTCACAGAATTTGTAAAAACCATAAATAAATATTATATTTGTGATTATTTTAAACCTAAAAAAACAAACTATGAAATATCCAGACTACTATAACAACGTAAAAACTATAAAGTTAAAAGATTCTCTTTCTAACTTTCTCGGAGTATTTGAGAATGGTGAAATAGAATTTACTTACTTAGATATTGTAAAATCTGCTGGACATAGCTGTGCAACAGTCGCAGGAGCTTATATTACAACACTTAAAGCCTTAGAATTTCTATATCCAGAGAGTTTACCTGAACGAGGCATGATTAAAGTTGAATTTAACGACAGCGAAACAAATGCCGTAACTGGTGTGATTGCCAATGTAATAGAAAACATTACAGGAGCAACAGTAATTAGAGGATTTAAAGGAATTGGTGGCAATTTTGTCAGGCATTCTCTTATGAGTTTTGATGCAAATATTGAAGGCGAAATAAAATTCACACGACAGGACACAGGAAAATCGGTGGAAACAATTTATGACCACTCATCTGTTCCACAACACCCAGAACAAATGTTACTAATGCAAAAAATTATGCAAAAGCAAGCCTCGGAATCTGACAAATTAAAATTTAAAGAAATTTGGCAAAACAGAGTGAAAGAAATTTTGATTGATAATTTTGACAATCCTGAAATAGTGAGACTTATTAAATAACAATAATTTTAACTTTCCAATAGTTCCAATATTGGAAAGTTTTTATTAAAATTATTCCACAATTATTTTCTCCACAAAAATACTATTTTCAGTTTGAATTCTGAGAAAATAGACTCCTGACTCAAATTCTGATAAATCAACTGATAATTCTTTACTATTTACTAATAACTGCTTAATTATTTTTCCTGAAACATCAGTAATTTGCAGGCTCAAACCTGACAGGTCTTCAAGACCTGTCAGGTTTATATTTACGATGCCACTTGTTGGATTTGGATATATCAAAATATGATTTTCTGAAACCGCATCAATATTAGTTGGTTGTGTAAAATGTATTTCAAACCTAATTAAGTCCGCTCCATTTTCATGAGAAAAATTATAAACTGGATTTTCTGTTAAGTTTTGATATGTTTCTAATAAATTATCAATCAAATAAATATCTGAGCTTAAATTTATCTCACTTAAATTTATTTCATAAATATCAGAATTGTAGCCTCTAAAACCAAGCGGTATTATCTGGTTATCATTAAAATAAGGAACTGCATTTAAAGCAAATTCTACACTTTCGTTGATGCTCCAAATTTGTGCCACATTTTCTTCACGAGAATACATTTTATATAAATCAAAATTACTATCAAAAGTAAAATTTGCCTCTGTATTTTCTATGATTTTTGTTTCATCTGTAAAACTATTTGCCGAAGTTTGTAGAGTAATAAATTGGTTATCAGTTTTAGACGCTCGAAGGTCTTGCAGACGCTTCGAGGTCTTATTACTCTTGTAAAAATTAGTTGTGTTATGGACTCTTGCTCCATTTTCTACTTCAAAAGTTGCGTTATTTTGGGTTGCATGAACAAAAAAGCCTTGCATGGCAGGAATATATTGTGTTCCTCCATTTATTCCTCCGCTTGAAGTGTTGTAACCCTTATAGTTATGTGCAATATCATCGTAAAAATAAACACTTGGTTCAACATCTGTTAGATTGATATTTGTTGCAGTAACATTTGCCGCAGAAAAATCAATTGCCGAAGGATACGGATTTCCCAATAAATGCCAACCTTCATATTCGTCTGATACTGCTGTATTTGTCCAACTTAAAGCAGGGCTTGTGTATGTGCCTGTGTGCAAGTCGCCTGTGAAATTTAAAGTTATTTCTGTAAAATAATAAGCATAACCTTCAAAACTTGTTAGATTTGGATTTATTACAGTCGTCCAGCCCATGTTCATTGTTCCTGTGAATAATCCACCACCCCAACTGTCTTCAATAGTTTCATCATAAAAGTAAAAGTTATTTGTGTTGAACATTGTGAGCGGTGCATCAATAGTTGGTGAAGTAAGATAATGCCATTGTGTGCCTTCAAAATACCGTTCAACAGTTGCAGAAATACTTGCCGTTGTATTTATAAATGAGCCTGTTCCAGTAGCATCGGATTTTATAAGCAAACCAGTATTTCCTGCTTGATTATCCATTATTCCGTTCACGGAAAGTGAAAAATCTGGGTTAATTTGCAAATTAGCACCACTGTAAATTGTCAAATTGTTTGTTTCGCCTGCACTGGTAATTATCGGAAAATTATTGCTTTTCAAACTTACGTCTGGAATTATTGCGTTATCCGCAGAAGTTGGGACTTGTTGTTTTTGCCAATTTGTGGCTGTTGCCCAATCGGTGTCGGTTGTGCCGTGCCAAACGATAAAATCACATTCGTATTCATCTGCACCAATATCTGGAACGGTTGCATCTCTTGCATCTGCATCAAAATCAGTCGTTACAGTTCCAAGAACTTGCCCGCCTCCATCAATATAAGTTATTGCAGAAGTGAGAATATGTAGATTTGTTGTGCTAATATAAGGTGCATCTTCTGTAATTGAATTTAGTTCGTAAGTGCTTGTGCGAGTTTGATAATCAGCCAAAGTTTGGTCGGAAACATTTGTATCATAATAAATTAGATTTTTTGCAGATGGTGTTCCTGAATAATAAAGATTATTATCTGATGTTGTTTCAACAGTGCTATACTCTGCTGATTTATACAGTGCTACGGCGAAACCACCAGTTGAAACATCTGTTTTATTTACTACAATATTATTTCTAATATCAGAAGTCGCAGTTGCTCCATAAAATCCTTCAATAAAAATACCTGCACTTTCGTTGGTTTCTGCTGTTGATGTAAAATTTAGCAAAATTGAATTATTGAAAATATTTGTCGTGCCTTTACGATGCGAAATTCCTCGTGTTGTTGGGTAATTATAGGTATCCGTTCCGGGTGTGCGAATATCTCGGACAAAATTATTGTAAATATTTGCCGTGCCTCCAAAAATCTCAATTCCCGAAGCCATATCAACTCCTTCAATATCATAAGTTTCATTATTATAAAAATCAACATCGCTTTCGTAAGCTCGCAAGCCTACAACCTGGCTATCAGTTCCGTAAAGTCCGTGAACGAGATTATTATAAACGTTTCCTTGATTATTTCCTGCGGTGTAAATTCCCAAAGTTCGTAAATCGGTTGTGCCGTTTGTAACTGTATTATGGTGAATATCAAGGTTTTTCTGACTCCATGTGTGAATGCCAACCGCTCGCTCTTCAACTCCTGTATGCCCGAAATTATTTACTGTGCAATTTTTTATTTCCGTAGCATCATCATATAAAGCTTCCTGACCAGTAACATCATAGCCATAAATTTTCATACCAAAATAAGCATTTTCAACTGTAACATTATCATAAATATTATATGAATTTGCACCAGTCGCATTTGTGGGAGTAATATTTGTCCGAACAAACTGATAAATTCCAACGGAGTTTACATTGCTGTTATTCAATGTGATAGTGCAATTTTTAATTGTATTATTTTGCGAACCATCGGTTGCCGAAACTGTTGTAATATAAAAACCATATTCCACTTCCGAACCACCTGAAATTGAAACATCTATACCATCAAAAGTAAAATAGTCGCCACCATTTATGTGAATTCCGTAATCATCATCGTCGGTAGTTCCTGTGGGTTGCAAAATTGGATTTGCACCTGCTCCCGATTTCTGAAAAATAATCGTATTTGCCACAGTTCCAGTAATATCCAAAACTGGCACGTCTTCAACGAAAGTTTGATTATCATGCACATTAAAAACTACGGCACAAGATATTCCTCTATCATTCAAATCATTAATGGCATCTGTAAAATTATTATAATTTAAGCCAGAAGTTGCCAAAGTATTGTCAATTGTGTAAGTTGTTCCGCAAAGAGGACCGCCTGTATCATACTCATCTGCACCAATATCGGGAGTTACTGCATCACGGTTTTCGTTATCAAAATCGGTGGTAATTCCTGCAATTGGAGTTCCGCCTCCATCAATATTTGAGGCTTGCGTTGGGGCAAGGTGCATATTATAAGGTAAAACAGTGCTTTTGAATGGCGGATTCTCTTCAATAGAATTAGCATCATTTGGCGAAGGTGTTTGGTAAGCCGCTAAATTTAAGTAACTTGTTCCACCTGATTTTTCATAAGCCAAAGCATATTTTGTAATTGCTGAACCATTGTAATACAGATTGTTATCTGAATTTGCTGAAAGTCCAGTAATGTCGGCATTATCGCCAAAATATAACACAACGGCTCGTGTGCCTGTGGAGGCAAGCGAATTATTTTCAAAAATATTATTCCGCAAATCTGCAACAGCATTATCAATAAATAAACAAGTGCTTTCGTTACCCGAATTTGTAGAAGTATATGCTAAATAAACTGTATTGTAAAATACTGATTGTGTCCCACTTGTGCTTCTAAAACTAATACCTCGTGTTGAAGGATAACCGTTTGCAGTTGAATTTCCTGATGGTGATTTTATATCATAAACAAAATTATTGTAAACGCTTGAAGTTCCGCCGAATGCTTCAATCCCAACAGACATTTTTATGCCTTCAATATCAGAAACTTCATTCAAATAAATATTACAATCAGCCTCATAAGTTCGTATTCCTGCAACTTGGCTATCAGTTCCGTAAATATCATAAATTCTATTTTTATAGATATTTCCAGAAGAATACTCTGCCAAATAAATACCGTAAGTCCTTAAAGTTGTGCTTCCTGAATAGATTGTGTTTTCAAAATAGTTGGTGTTTTTTTGCGACCAAGCAATAATTCCTGCGGCACGCAAATTTGAACCTCCAAAATCTGAAATATTACAATTACTAACTTCGCAGGCATCATCGTAAAGTGGCTCATTTCCAGAAACATCATATCCAAATAAATTCATTCCATAATAGGAATTCTGAATTGTAATATTTTGATATACATTAAACGAATTTGCTCCGTCGGCAGTTGTCGGATTTATTGAAGTCTGCACAAGCTGATTTATTCCTACCGAATTTGTATTGGACTTATTCAAAGTTACTGAACAATTTTTGAATGTATTATGCTGAGAACCATCGGTATCTGAAATATTATAAAGATAATATCCAAATTCCAAAGCCGAACCGCTTGCAATCTGAATATCAACACCATCAAAAGTAAAATAATCGCCACCTGCGAGAGCAATTCCTGCATTTGTAGTTGATGCTGTGCCAGTTGGCTTAATTATAGGATTTGCTCCTGAACCATCTTTTATAAAAACAACTGGTTTTGTAACATCGCCAGTAGCTGTAATAATTGGTGGGTCTTCGGTGAAAATTTCATCATCGGAAACGAGGAAAGTTACACCTCCTGTGCCTACTCCACAATTATTTATGGCATTTATTGCTTCTGTAAAATTCAGATAATCACCACCGTTAGCCGAAATAGTTTTTGTGCCAGCAGGCGGAGCATAAATTTCAATATTATCAATTGCCCAATAATTTGAGTATGCAGTTCTGTCTGTATAAACCCATCTTACATAGACAGTTGCTTGATTTGAAGCATAAACCGAAATATCATATTCTAAAAATTCAGGACCAACTGTTACTGTATTTAAAGTTGCTCCAAGTTGAGTCCATGTAGAACCATCATTGCTAATTTCAACAACTGCATCGGCAGGGTGACTTGATGACATAATAAAATATTGGTCAAATTCTAAACGAACATCGGTTCGCCCTGTGCAATTAATTGCAGGTGTTTGAAAAATAGCATCGGCAGAACCATTTGCGATGTTTGCATAAATATAATCAGCATCTAAAATTGCAAAATCAGCATCAAAATTTGAAGCAGGAATAGACCTTGGTTTTGGATTATTAAACCTCCAAATAAAGTCAGAATTACTTCCAGAATTATCTGTATTTTGCCAGCCAGAAGGTTGTGTTTGTCCTGAAAAATCTTCCTGCAAAAGCACACAACATGATGTGCAAACTGGGTCTATTAAAGTTGTAGATGCTATTTTTTCGCAGCCATAAGCGTCTGTTACAGTTACTTGATAAGTTCCTGCGGGCAGATTTTGAGCCAAATTTGTAGTAGAAACATTTGGCGACCAAACATAAGTGTAAGGTTCTACACCACCAGTTACATTTGCAATTATCTGACCATCAGAAGCTCCAAAAGAACTTGGGTCTGTGTCGGAAGTTGTTACAGCAAGTAATTGAGCGGCTTCTTCAATTGTAATATTTGCTTGATATGTTGAACAATCATCGGTAACATCAACAGTATAATTTCCTGCTGAAAGTCCAGATATTGAGGCTATTGTTTGTCCTCCGGGAGTCCATAAATATGTTGGATTAGCACACGGAACAGAAGTTACACTTGCTGTGCCATCGTTTGCTCCTGTGCAAGTAATATTTGTAGAACTAACAACCATATTTCCTGCTATTTCAGTAAAACGAACAGCATCAAAAAGTATTTTTTTACTTCCATCGGCAACATCAACTGCATCGCCTACACGCACATAGCCAACTTGTCCTTGCGGAAATTGATAATTTCCCAAATCAACCCAAGAACCTTGATTTGCAAGTTGATTTACGAAAATAGAGGTATTTCCACCATCATAATAAATTTTATAATATGCCGAAGAAGTTACTGCTGCCGCTGAATAAGTATCCGTGAAAACGGCAGGAATATAAACTTCAACTTTATAGGTTGCTGCTGTTGGCAAGTTTGGAGTCCACGAAGCCCAACAAATATCGGAAGCTGCACCACCTTCGCCACCAGTCCACCAGATATGTCCGTTGCTACCTGCGGCATCTTCAACATGACGATAATAAGATTGTTTTGCTCCATCTTCGGAGTTATTTATGTGAAAACCATGATTATAGGACGTATTATCAATTCTCAAATCATCGTAAACAGGTTCGGAGCTGCGAGCAGTTAAAGTCCAAGCAACTTTTCCGTGTGAGCCGTCGGGGTCTAAGTTCTGATAACCATTATTATAGCCAGGCCAATCATAGTAAGAATCAGCACCATCATAAGATGGATAACCTGCTGTGTTTTTATTTCCCCAAGGGTCGTTAAAAATTATGGTGTGCTGTCCGTTTACATAACCAACCGCCAAAGTCAAATGCCCCGAATGTGTTATCCATGAGCAAATTGGGTGTGGATATTCATTATCAATTTCATCGCAGGTTTTTTGAAAAGTAGCATTGCTCAGCCAAACATACGACCCCGAAGTCATATCGTGATGATTTTGATAATTTCGCATTCCATCGCCACCTCCGGGAGATGAATATGGGTCAATCCACATGTAAGCATAGCCTCCCCACGAGTTTTTGGAAGATGAATAAGCATCAAAATAATGTTCGTTATATTTGTATTTTGCAAGCACATATCCCGAATAATCATTGGTGTGATTTGTGCCAGTTACGGAAGTGTAATTATTAGCAGGAATAGGCCACTTGGGCAAACGGTTATAATATGCAAGTGCCATATTTGAAGTCGTTGGAGCACAAGCCGAACCTCCATTTGAACCCGTTGGAGCATCATATTTTTGATGAATATAAGGCACATTCTTAGTCAGATGTGTAATAGATTTTGTTTGTGAGAATTTTGCAGTATTATAAAACTTTGGTTTGATATTTTTAGGATTGTCAAGCAATATTTTTGTTGATGTAATTGCTGATTTTGAACTATTTAGCTTTGCTCTAACAATTTGTCTTTTATCATAAGTTTGATATAAAATTCCACCCTTCAAATCAAAAGACGGGTTCATTTCGTAAATATCTGGCGTATTTGTCAGCCGAAATTTATTTGCATTATGTCCTTTGTAGTGAGAAATAAAAATTTCAGAACTTTTTAATTCAAATTTATGAACATCGGAAACAGTTTGCTGGTAAACAATATTCTCAGAATTTGCGTCCCAATTTCCTGAGCCACCTTTGCCTATTGTGTAAAAGCAATTTTCAATAATATCATAAACTATCAGACTTCCTTTCTTATTTTGAAATAATATTTTTTTTCCATCGGGAGACCATTTGGGATAAATTACTCCATTTCCATAATATCGTAATTCTTTCTCTTCGCCTTTTTCTAAATTTACCAATTTTAGAAAACTTTGCTCGCTATCGTAAACCATAGATTTTCCATCAGGAGAAAATGGTGTTATATTTGCCGTTTGAGATTTCAGATGCGAAAGCTCGTAAAGTTGCTGTTTTGTAATATTTGTCTCAATAGTAATCTGACTACATTTATCAGAATAATCTGCAATTACTGATTTTTTATTTTCTAAATCAAAATATGCAGCAGCCTGTTTACCATTCTCATTTATAGATTTATATGAAATATACTTTCCATTTACAGAAACTGAAAAATATCTACCACAGCCTGCACTTTCTACCAAAGTTTTGACTTTCCCATTTTTGAAAAGATAGATTTTTGAAGCATAATTATCTGTAAAAATAATCCCGTAAGGAGTTTCTACTGGTGTGATAAAATAGCCAATATTTTCTGCTTCGTAGGTTTGTTCTGCGTTTTTTTGTGCGAAAACTTGTGTTGATAGGAATACTAATAATAATAAGGTGTAAAATTTTCTCATAATTTTAAGGGGGGAGTTTAATTGATTATGAGACAAAAATACTCTTTTTTTTTGACAAATGCAAAATTGATATGATATGGGGACTCCTAAAAGCTCAAATATCAAGGCTTTCAATATTTTTAAGATTTGAGTTTACTCTTGTAAATGAGATTTTAAAAAAAATTGAGTAACGCAGAGATTTGTTTTTTGAGAAGTCCCCATAAGAATAAGTAAATAAGCTATTTTAGGGTAAGACAGATACCTACCTGAATTATTCAATAATACAAACGAGAAAAATACTAAAAAAAATAGTTCTAATTTTGAATTATCAAAAGAAGTGAGTAACTTTGCAAGTATCTCAACTCATAATAATTTGGGTGATAAAGACAACATAAAAATAATGCTTATATGAATTTGATAAACAAGAATAAATATTTAGTTACAGCTATAATTGTGTTTTTATTAATAAGTATTTCCTTCTCAAATACTGTTGCACAGACTACAGTCAATTGCGATTCTTCACGTATAAAAATTCAAGAATTTGCAAAGCGACATGCAAGCAGTAAAGAAAACATGAAAACCGAAACAATATTAAGACTTTTCGCCAACGACAGTTGTTATTCCTCTGTTCAAATAGCTGAAATATACGAAAATGAATATACTGCAAATTTAGAAAAACCAAATATATGGGAGTCTTTTATACCTAAAAAAAATTGGATAGTTGGTATTATTTTAGTTGTTCTCGGTGTATTTTTGACTGCAATAAAAAAATGGATTGGACAACTTTTCACAAATATCGGCGAATGGTTCTACAACAAATTCTCTGGTAGTAAACTGTTGCGAAAAAAAGCAATAACTAAATATAAACAAGCTCTGAATGCAAAATATAAAGAAGTTAAGATTGTCTTCCGTCCTAATCGACCGTTGGAAATGTCGGAAGTATTTGTTCCGTTGAAAGCTGTTGATGCAAGCGATAAAACTCAAATTGAGGTTCTTGAAGCAATTTCGCAATATGATAAAGTTGTTGTTCTTGGCGATCCAGGTTCGGGTAAGTCAATGTTTTGTAAGAATGTACTCTATAAGCACCTAAGTAAAATTATTTGTATATTTACATTTTAACTAAAACTAATTTTT
>JAOZQN010000104.1 GCA_029932195.1 Bacteroidales bacterium
GTATTTCTAACAATTTTATTATCACCGATTTAGAAAGTCAGAAACTTCAGTTAGAATATTTACAAAAACGTATAATAAATAAATATCCCGAAAAGTTTAACACAATAATTTCTGAAAATTATAAACAAAAAAGTCAAAAGTTCTCAAATTTTAAATTATTTGATAATTTTGAGCTTATTAATAAATCTGAATTAGAGCAAAAATATGGTAGTGTTTGGAAATTTAATGGAAGATTATTTGCTGGATTGTTAAAATTATCGCAAATTTATATAAATGAAGAAAACAATCTTGGTACTCTGTATTGTTATTATCAATATTGGATTCATGACGTTATGACATTTTTTATAATAATAGAGAAAACTAATAATAAATGGGAGATTAAGCACACTTTTTTAGATACTGTATCTTAGTAAAAAATAATTTAAAATTTAAAATTTCAACTAAAAACTTACTTATTAACTCACTAAAATAAATAACAATGAAAATTGGAACAGCAGGTAATGCCGACCCAAAAACAAAATCAGATTGTTTTGTATCTTTTGAAGTAACAAATTCTGGTGGGATTGAAATAGAACTAAAAAGCAAAGTTATGCCAATGTATGGCGAGGCTATTCGTAAACTTGCATCTGAGGTTCTTGATTTTTACGAAATTAAAAATGCAAAACTTTCAATTCAGGACAAAGGAGCATTGGATTTTGTGCTTGCAGCAAGAATAGAAGCAGCTATAAAACAAGTAGTTAAAACTGATAAAGATTTTCTGCTTCCAATTTTGGACGAAAATAAAAATGCTACAAAAAAAGAACAATTTAGACTGTCGAGATTATATTTGCCTGGGAATTCGCCAAAATTGATGATAAATGCTGGTATTCACAATCCTAACGGAGTAATTTTGGATTTGGAAGACGCAGTAGCACCATCAAAAAAATATGAGGCAAGTTTTATTGTCCGCAATGCTTTGCGAAGTGTAAACTTTTATGGAGCAGAAAAAATGGTGAGAATAAATCAACTTCCAAGAGGTTTGGACGACTTGGAATATATTGTGCCTCACTATGTTAATCTAATTCTTGTGCCTAAATGCGAAAGTGCAGAGCAAATTCATCAAGTAGAAGCTAAAATCGCAGAAATAAAGCGAGACAATGAAAATCCGATTTATTTTATGCCAATTATTGAGTCTGCTTTGGGAGTAGAAAAAGCATTTGAAATTGCTTGTTCTTCTAAAAATGTAGTGGCATTAGCAATTGGTTTAGAAGATTTTACAGCAGATTTGGGCGTAAAACGAACTTTTGAAGCCAAAGAATCCCTTTATGCACGCACAAGATTAGTTAATGCTTGTAAAGCCGCAGGTATTCAACCAATTGATTCTGTTTTTTCAGACGTAGCAGATATGGAGGGATTAAAACAAAATGTTCTTATTTCTAAATCATTAGGATTTGAAGGAATGGGCTGTATTCACCCACGACAAATAAAAGTTATTCACGAAAATTTTGCACCAGAGCAGTCGCAAATAGAAAAAGCTCAAAAAATTATTAGAGCATTCAAAGATGCTGAGACAAAAGGACTTGGAGTAATTTCACTCGGCACAAAAATGATTGACCCACCAGTTGTAAAACGTGCAGAAACTACCGTGAAATTTGCCATTGAACTCGGAATTTTAGATAAAAATTGGGAGTAAAAAAAATATTGATATGATAAATTAAAATTTATCATATCAATAAACAATATAATAAAAATATATAAGATGAAAAAAGAAACAATAGAAATAAAGTCTGATTTGCACGATTTTATAGATAATATTGATGATTTTAATTTGCTGAAAGCTATTTATTTACTAATTTCTACAAATAAAAATATTAATAAAAACAAATTATCTAAGATACCTTATGATTTAGAAATAGAACTTGGAGAGTCTATTTTTGAGGCAGATAGAGGTGTTTTTATCTCTCATAAGGAAGCAATGAGGCAAATAACCGAAAAAGTTGAAAATTTATGATAATTCGTTGGACACCAAGAGCTTTAAAAACTAATTTAAGAATAATAGATTATCTCAATAATAATTGGACAAAGAAAGAAGTAAATAAATTTGTTCATCAAACGAATAAAATAATAGAAGAAATTAAGCAAAACCCATATATGTTTCAAGTTTTTTGTGAAAAAAGAAATATAAGAAAAGGTTTTCTTAATCGTCTTGTAAGTCTTTACTACCGAGTTAATAATGAAAAAGGAGAGGTTGAGTTGCTTGTTTTTTGGCAAAATAGACAAGATCCTGAAAATTTAAAAATTGGGTAGTTTTTTATAACTTAAAAAATAATAAATGAAATTTAATGAAATGCAAATCATAGAGCCAATATTAAAAGCTCTAAAAGATAAGAAATACGAAGAACCAACGTCAATACAAAAACAAGCTATTCCATTGGTAATGAATGGAGATGATGTGATTGGTTCGGCACAAACAGGAACGGGAAAAACTGCGGCTTTTGCAATTCCAATCATACAATCTATCCACCTGATGGACGGGCGTAGAAAAGGAAAACCTCGCATTAAATCCCTGATTGTTACGCCAACAAGAGAGTTGGCTATTCAAATTGATGAAAATATTAAGGAATATAGCAAATATACGATAATAAGACATACCGTAATTTTTGGAGGCGTAAAGCAAGGTAGTCAGGTAGATGCGTTGAAAAGAGGAGTGGATATTCTCACTGCAACTCCTGGGCGTTTGTTGGATTTGATAAATCAAGGTTATATAAATTTAAGCAACATAAAAATATTTGTCCTCGATGAGGCAGACCGAATGCTTGACATGGGATTTATTCACGATATTAGAAAAATAATTGAGCTTTTACCACAAAAAAGACAGTCGCTATTTTTCTCGGCAACTATGCCTAATAATATTGTGAATTTGTCTCGCAAAATATTGCGAAATCCAAAAAAAGTGGAGGCTAGTGCAGTTTCTTCAACTGCCGAAACTATTAAACAGTTTGTGTATTATACAAATAAATCGGATAAGAAAAATTTGTTACAATATATTCTTAATAAACTTGAAAATGAGCAAGTTCTGCTTTTTTCTAGAACAAAACACGGAGCAAATAAAATAGCTAAAAACCTGAAAAAGTCAAAAATTAATGCGTCTGCAATCCATGGAGATAGGTCTCAAAATCAGCGACAAAAAGCATTAAAAGATTTTAAAGATGGTAATGTTAGAGTGTTAGTAGCCACCGATATAGCAGCACGTGGAATTGATATTCATAAACTAAAATATGTTGTAAACTACGATGTGCCAAATGTTCCTGAAGATTATGTCCACAGGATAGGTAGGTCTGGGCGAGCTGGTGAAGATGGAAATGCTATATCTATCTGTGAACCAGAAGAAAATATATATATCAGAGAGGTTGAAAAATTGATAAATTTAAAAATTGAAGTCGTCAAAGACAACCCATTTCCGCAAACAGAAAAACCAATGTCAAACGCCGAAAAAAAACAATGGGAAAAAGAAAAACAAAAACGTAAACAAGAATTTTTTGCTAATAGAAATAAGAATAGAGGGAATTATAGAAGATAGGATAATAATTGACAAAAGCTATTTAATTTAGACTAAAATAAAACCCAAAAAAATGAGATATTTTAACACATCGGGTCCCAATATTCCCAAGCAACATTATACAATTAAACGTAATGATTTAATAGACAAAGGAATAAAATTAGTTGAAAATGATAGATATTTCACAATTTGGGCTCCACGACAAACAGGAAAAAGCACATATTTTAGACAGCTTGCAAAAGAATTAGAAAGAAACGGATATAAAGTTGCTCATATTAATTTTGAGAATTACAAGAATGCTTCGCTTGATAGTTTTTTATATCGTTTTATTGGTAAAATGAAAGAATTTTGGGGTGTAAATTTCTCAAAAGAAATAAATTTATCAAAAATTTTTAATTTAATTGAAGAATTAAAAAATCAAAAATGTGTCCTAATTATTGACGAAGTAGAAGGAATTAATGAGGAATATTTTGGCGATTTTTTGCACTCAATCAGAAATGCTTATCATTCTCGTGAAAATCATTGTTTGAAAAGTGTTATTCTTGTTGGCGTTTCAAATATCGTAGGTGTTGTTAGCGATAATGCTTCACCTTTTAATATTGCTGATAATCTGAATGTTCCGTATTTTACAGATAAAGAAGTTTTTGAACTTCTTGGACAACATGAAACCGAAACCAAACAGCTTTTTGAAGACAAAGTAAAACACAAGATTTGTCAAATAACTGCAAATCAGCCCGGACTTGTAAATGGTTTTGCAAAAGTATTGGTTGATAACAATCCTGATAAAAAAACATTAGATTATGACGATTATCTAAAAGTAGAAGACTGGTATTTGACCGAAGCAATTGACAAAAATTTTGCCAATATTTTAAATAAAGCAAGGCAAGAACGCAGTTTTGTTGAAAGACTATTGTTTACAGAAGACAAAATACCTTTTAAAATTGATAGAGAAAGTATAAAATTATTGCATACCAACGGGTTAATAAAAAAAGATAAAGATGGTTTTGTTACTTTTTGGGTGCCATTTTATAAAAAAAGATTACACGATGCCTTTTATCCATACACAAATGGCGAAAAAACAAATATGCTACGGAGTTTTGTAGTCAAAGAACTTTTTGATGAAAATAATAAACTAAAATTAGACACGCTTATTTCTAATTATAAAAAATATGTAAAAAGAAGAGGTTTTAATGTTTTTAGGCAAAAAGATGAGGCAAATAATTATAAATCAATAAAAGAGAGTGCCTTAATTTATAGTTTTGAGACTTATATTCAAGCATTTTTGCAAGTTGTGGACGGAAAAAGTTACAGAGAAGCAGATACTGGGCTTGGGAAAAGCGATTTAATTATAAATATAAAATCAGAAGAATATTTAATAGAAACAAAAATTTATTATTATGAAAATCAATTCCTTAACGGGAAAAAACAACTTGCATATTATTGTAAAAGTCTCGGATTAGATAAAGGAATTTATATTGTTTTTTATCCAAATAATCAAAATTATCCAGAAACAATGGAAGAGAAAAAAGAACTGATTGAAAATGTTTTAATCACTACATACTTAGTTGAATACGATGAAACAAAGTGGTAAAGAAGTGTTTAGTTTTTAATTAGTTTTCGCCTGTCAAATAGTAGTTTAATGAAAGCAAATCGGAAAGTTATTTCTTAACTGTTCCTAATCAAATAATTTAAAGTAAAAAAATGAACTACAATTTTAAATATCCAATACCGCTAACAAATGGTGAAATTAATTCAGATAAAGAAATTTTATTTGTTAGAGCAGCAGTGAGAATTGCAATTTTTTCGGGTGATAAATGTCTGTTTATCAATCACCCTGTAAAAGGTTGGGAACTGCCAGGAGGAGCTATTGACCCACAAGAAACACCAAAACAAGCCGCAATTAGAGAGCTAAAAGAAGAAACTGGTTATATTATTGATAGCGAAAAAGTTAATTTCTCTGAAATAATACCAGTTGTGGACAAACGAGGAGGAAATTGGATTGATTTAGTGTATTTTGCAAACATAAATAAAGACGAATTAGAAAAAATATCAGACTTTGAATTTGATGAACATTGGATAGAAATAGAAAAAATGAGGGATATTTTGCCTCCACAAACTTTTTCAAAAAGATTTAATTTGTTAAAAATAAGTTAATCATGAAACAAAAAATAATTTTATTACTAAGCATTATTTTTGTTGCAAGCAATTTATTTGCCCAGCAACGAGGTTTTAAGCCAGTAAAAGTAGAAGGCACAAGCACAACAACGCTTTACGCACAAAGCCATGCACTTATTATTGGCAACAGTAATTATACCAACGGGTGGAACAATTTGCCTGGAGTAAAAACCGATGTTTCGGAAGTAAAAACAGCACTTGAACAAAACGGATTTCATGTTGTGCTGAAACAAGACCTTACAAAAGAACAAATGGACAAGGCATTTTCCGAATTTATAAAAAATTATGGAGCAGACGAAAATAATCGTTTACTATTTTATTATGCTGGGCATGGATTTACCGTAGCATCAAAATATGGAGGCGAAGTAGGATATATTGTGCCAATAGACGCACCAAACCCGAATAAAGATAAAGCGGGATTTCAGGCAAAAGCGATGGAAATGTCGCAAATAGAAACTTATGCCGAACGAATAGACAGCAAACACGCACTATTTATGTTTGATGCCTGTTTTGCAGGTTCGCTTTTTGCCTTGCGAGATGCAGTGCCAGCAGTTATTAATTACAAAACAAGAGAGCCTGTGCGACAATTTATTACAAGTGGCTCGGCAGACGAAACCGTGCCTGATAAAAGTATTTTTAGACAGCAATTTGTTATTGCTCTAACAACCAAAGACGCAGACTCTAACAAAGACGGATACCTGACAGGAACAGAACTCGGAACATTTTTACAAAATCAGGTTGTTAATTATTCCTACGAAAACCAGCACCCACAATATGGCAAAATCCGTAACCAATATCTTGACAAAGGCGATTTTGTGTTTGTGATAAATAAACAAAATCAAGATAATAATTATGGGCTCTACAGGATTTAGAGTGAGAGATTTTTATAAACAACTCATTATTAAATCTATACGAATTAATGAAAAAACGATGAAAATTACTTGAATTTACACTTGTAACAATCTTTAATACAGCTATATACAATTTTATTAAGTTGATATTTTCAGTTTTTTCCTCACTCTAAATCCTGCAGTGCCTAATTATGTCGAACCAGATGAGCCAGTATTTAATCCTGGAAAAGTAGTTTACGGAAAAATTTCGTTTGATACCAAAGTAGCAGGTAATTTATATATTGATAATAATAAACTTGGGTATGTGCAAGCGAATACACAAAATAATGAATTAGAAAAAATAACAGTAGGACAACATAAAATTAGAATAGGAGATATAAAGAAAACAATTCAAGTAAATGAAAATAAAACAACTTACATAAAATTTGACTTACCAACACAATTTACAGATAGCCGAGACGGAAAAACTTATAAAATTGTTTATATAGGAAACCAAGTATGGATGGCAGAAAATTTAGCATACAAGCCAAGTAGTGGTAATTATTGGGCTTATGATAATGATAATAGCAATGTAACAAAATACGGATATTTATATAATTGGGAAACTGCAAATAAAGTTTGCCCAAGTGGCTACCACCTATCAACAGATGACGAATGGAAAGAACTTGAAATGCATTTGGGAATGACACAAACAGATGCGGATTATACTGGCGGTCGTGGAACAAACGAAGGAAATCAATTAAAGTCTGAAACAGGTTGGGAAACAAATAGTGGAACAAATGAAAGCGGTTTTAATGCTTTGCCTGGGGGCTTCCGCTACTATTATGGTTCGTTCGACGACGTTGGCGACTTCGGCTACTGGTGGAGTAGCTCGGCAGAAAGCAGTTCCTCTGCGTGGTCTCGTTACCTCTTTTACGGTAATACTAACTTCTTCCGCAACCATAAACGTCAGGATTCGGGTTTTTCTATTCGCTGTGTCGGGAATTGATTTATTTGATTATTTAAACCATTGATTATTTGGTGGTTTGGGGGCGACCAGCCACCAAATTTTACGTAAACTGCGGGTTGTCCAGTTTTCACCCACACACTTTCCAACCTGCCTTTTCGGCAGTTGGAAACGTGTTTGTCTCGCAGGACTTACAGACAAACACGTTTCCAAGTGGTGAAAAACCACGTTGGAAAGTGTGAGGGTTAACCTGCAAAAAAAATACCTTTGCCAAAGTTTTTTCACTTTGGCAAAGTTGTGGCTCGGTAGAAAAAATAGGTAGCGTAAATTAATGGAGACCAAATGTAACTCCAAGCTCCAGCTTGGAGGATGACGATATTTTACTAAAGATTTAATTATTAATATATTATCTATGTAGCCAATTCTACGTTTCTCCAAGCTGGAGCTTGGAGTTATATTTGGTCTCCATTAATTTACGCCATCAAAAAACAATGAGCGAACTTAAAATAAATAAAGACTACAAGAATTGGCTGATCGATTTAAAATCAAAAATTAAAAACCGCCAAATAAAAGCAGCTATAAAAGTAAACAACGAACTCATAAATTTATATTGGGAAATTGGTGCAATGATTGTTGAAAAACAAGAGAAAGCAAAGTGGGGAAGTGGTTTAATTGAGCAAATAGCAAAAGATTTAAGACGGGAATTTCCTAATCTTACAGGTTTTTCAAGAGCAAATTTGTATTCCATGAAACAGTTCTATTCGTTTTATAATCAGGAAGATAAAATTGTCTACCAACTTGGTGGACAATTAGAAAACAACAAAAACGAAATTTTGCACCAACTTGGTGCAAAATTAGATAACACAAATAGTTTGCAAATTCTAACACAAATTCCGTGGAGACATAATGTTGTTATAATTCAAAAAATAAAAAACATAAAAGAAGCTCTTTTTTATGTTGCCGAAACAATTGAAAATAATTGGAGTCGTTCTATTTTGGAATATCAAATTGAAACAAATTTATTTAATAGGCAAGGAAAAGCAATATCAAATTTTAAAAATACTTTACCCGAACCCGAAAGTGATTTAGCACAGCAACTACTGAAAGACCCATATAATTTTGATTTTCTTACACTTACCAAACGAGCAAAAGAAAAAGATTTAGAGCAAAAACTCATACAACATATTTCGCAGTTTTTGTTGGAACTCGGAAAAGGTTTTGCATACATGGGCAGACAATTTTTATTGAAGGTAGGTAATAGTGAATTTAAAACAGATTTGCTTTTTTACCACACAAAACTTAGGGCATACATTGTTATCGAACTTAAAATGACAAAGTTTGAACCTGAATTTGCAGGAAAATTGAATTTTTACACAACCGCAATTAACGAACTGCTAAAAAACAAGGAAGACAAACCAACAATTGGTATTTTGCTCTGTAAAAGTAAAGATAATATTGTTGTAGATTTTGCCCTAAAAGATATAAATAAACCCATAGGAGTAAGTGAATTTTCGTATAATGAACTACCCGAAGAAGTTAAAAATTATTTACCTTCCGAACAGCAATTTAAAAATGAACTTAATAAAATTTAAAATGAGCAAAGAAAATAAAAAACACACTGAAGTATAAACAATCAAAATATACAATTTAATAATAATAAAACATGAAACAAAAATTTATAACATTATCAACAATAATTTTAATAATAATTAATTTAACCGCTTGTAAAGACATGGCAAAACAAGAAATAGAAGATAGAAATTCGTATCTTCAGGAAAGTAATATTACAGTAGAACCAACAGAATCTGGTTTATACTATGTAGAAACACTTGCAGGATCTGGCGAACATCCAGCTGCAGGAGATACAGTAAAAGTGCATTACGAAGGCAAATATCTTAACGGAAAAATATTTGACTCTTCTTTTGAACGAAACGAACCAATTGAATTTCAACTTGGTGTAGGACAAGTAATTAAAGGCTGGGACGAAGGCATTGCTCTTATGAAAACAGGAGGAAAAGCAACCCTAATTATTCCAAGTCATCTTGGCTATGGTCCAAGAGATTATAGTTCAATTCCTGGATACTCTACACTTATTTTTACAGTTGAACTTTTAGATTAATTTTTTTAGATTTTTGACGTTTACAAGTGCCAAAAAACAGGTTGGAAAGTCTCAATTACACTTTTCAACGTGCTTTTTCGGCACTTGGAAACGTGTAAACACAAAATAATGGAATAGGCGAATGAGAATTTAAAAATTGTGTTTTGTAAAAAGATGCTCGTCGGAATGAATTATAATTTTAAATACAATGAAACTAAAAAAGAATAAAAATATTATAATTTTTCTAATTATACCATATTTAATTTACATGAGTTCTTGTAAAAAAGAAGAGTATATAGACATTCATGTTCCAAATAATATAAATATTATTTATGAGAATGGTAACAAATATAATCAAACTTATTCTTATGAAAATGATACTCTAACAAAAATAGAAACAGATACATTAATACATACATTTTTTTACTCTAAGGGACGAATAGGACGTGAAGAAATTTATTCAAAAAAAACAAACAAACGAGAAATTTATTATATTTACAGATACAACGACAACGGAATGTTGTCTAAAATGGAATATTGGGCGGCAAATATTCCCGCAGGAAAAAAACACCAAAAAAAATCTATTTTAAGTAAGTTCAAATACAACACTTTAAATATAAATAGCTTTCATAAGAATAATTTATGGGATATTCATTATTTTTATGAAGAATATTTATACGGTATAAATAATGAAATAAGACAAATAAATTTTTATCTTATTGACGGCACAGGAATATATCAAAGAGAAACATATTCAATATTAATAGATTATGAAAGAGGAAATATTAGTAAAATGACTCTTTATGATAATAATTATAAAGAAGAACTGAAATATTCATACGATGATTATTCATGTCCAGGTAGTTGTTTAAAATTACCTTCTGCATATAATACTTATAAAAACAATATTACAAAAAAGGAACACTATATTAATTATGAATTATTTGAAACAATACATTATCGTTATAAATACAATGAGAATAACTTACCTTATCAAGTATTAGAAAAAGACAATAATTTAATTTATACTAAAGATATAACTTATAAAACATTAAGTATTATTCAGCAATAATAAAAAATATCATATTTATTTATCAATCAAAAATTTAACTCTAAAAACTTAAAACTCAAAATTAATTTATGTCAAAATTAGTTAAAAATGCAGTTGGTAGGCTTGTGCCAACGGAAATAAATGGCGAATCTGTTGTGCCGTTTATGGGAGTAAATAAATATCAGCCAGAAGGAAGAAGACATGCTCCAAAAATTACTTCAAATGCTAATTTTCCAAGTGATGGAAATAAGCAAGTTGCGAGTTTAAAAGATGCACTAATTAAAGCTGGTTTAAAAGACGGTATGACAATTTCTACACATCACCATTTCCGAAATGGAGATTTGTTGGCAAATATGATTTTTGATATTGCCAAAGAGCTAAATGTCAAAAATTTACGATGGTTTCCATCGGCATCATTTCCTTGCCACGAGCATCTTATTCAGTATTTGGAAGATGGCACAATTAGTCATATTGAAGGAAGTATGAACGGAGCTCTAGGACGATTTACCTCGCAAGGAAAAATGAGTAAAACTGCTGTTTTACGCTCACATGGAGGTCGTTATCAGGCAGTTCAAGATGGAGATGTGAAGATTGATATTGCAATTATTGGTGCAGCTTGTGCAGACCCATTCGGAAATGCAAACGGACTTTACGGACAATCGGCAAGTGGGTTACTTGGCTTTGCTCTTGCAGACTCAGAATACGCTGATAAAGTGATTGTTGTTACAGATAATATGAAACCATTTCCATGTATTCCTTGGCAAATTCAGGGAAATTATGTAGATTATACCGTTGAGATTGAAAAAGTTGGCGACCCTAAAAAAATTATTTCGGGAACAACAAAAGTAACTAAAAGTCCTGATAGATTGCTACTTGCAGAAATGACAGCCAAATTTTGCGAAGCTACTGGAATAATCAAAGAAGGATTTTCGTTTCAAACAGGAGCGGGTGGAACTTCACTTTCTGTGAGCAATTATTTTGCTGAAATAATGAGAGAAAAAGGCATCAAAGCCAGATTTGCTCGTGGTGGAAGCAACAAATATCTTGTAGAAATGCTAAATGAAGGCTTAATTGAGTATATTCTTGACGGACAAACATTTGACCTTGACGGAGTTAAATCTATGGCAGAAAATCCAAATCATGTTTGGACAAGTCCATTTACGAGCTATAATTTTCATGCAAAGGGCAATTTCGCACAACTTGTTGATGTGGTTATACTTGGAGCAACAGAAGTTGATGTGAATTTTAACGGAAATGTTGTAACACATTCCGACGGATATATGCTTCACGGAATTGGTGGCTGGCAAAACTGCCTATTTTCTAAGACAGTAATTCTCCCAATCCCATTATTTAGAGACCGAATACCAGTAATTTTGGACGAAGTAACAACAATTTGTGGACCTGGTGAATTAATTGATGTAATTGTAACCGAAAGGGGCATAGCAATCAACCCTTTAAGAACGGATTTAATTGAAGCCGCAAAAAACTCTGGTCTTCCATTAAGAACAATTCAAGAGCTAAAAGAAGAGGCTGATAAAATCTGTGGAAAGCCACAAAAACCAAAACTCAGCGACGAAATTATTGCAGCAATAAAATGGGTAGATGGCACTGTTATTGATACTGTAAAAAAAGTAATGTAACTAAAAAAGTTTGGCGTTTTTCACGAGTGTCAAGTTAAAGGCTTTTTTGAAATTTTAGAATTGAAGTTTACATCTGTAAATGAATATTTTAAAATTTAAAAAGTAACGATGAAATTGGCACTCGTGAAAAACGTCAAAAGTTTTTAGTGTTGAGTTTTTAGTGTTTAATAAAAATATTTTTTGTGTAATTTTTTATAATTAAAAACTCAACACTCAAAATTAAAAACTTCTTTTATGGATTTAACAAAAATATATGGAGAATATTCTTTTAAAGAGGAAGATGATTCTGAATTTAGAAATGAATTTTTCCTAAAACTTTTCTCTATCAATAACGACAAAATTAAGTTTGAACTTGAAATGATTACAAACGGAAGTTTTGGCAAAATTGGTAGGACTTGGCTCGGTGCAGGAATATTTCGTGCCGACCACTTTGCTATGATTATTGAAAAAGAACTTGATTGGATTTTATTGGCAAAAGATAAAGACAAAACTGTTAATGAAAATAATTTATTTAAAAGCCTACCTCTTGAAATTTATCCGTATGAAAAAAAATTAATTTTGTATCATAAAAAAATTGACAAACAGCTACATTTTAAGAAAATTGAGAATCAAACCTAATTTATACTATAGAGAATTAGTTGTTCGGATAAACCCTGTCGGTGTTTATACTGAAAATCCGAAAATCGTATTCACTTGAGTAACGATGTGCCACATACAAAACATACTATAAATAGAGACGTGCCAAATGCCACATTAATAGACGTGCTATGGCACGTCTCTATAGTAATATAAAATATTATGCAAATTTCAAATAAAATAAAATATTTAACAATATTATTTATAATAATTTGTATAAATATATCAAATATTAATGCTCAAACAGATACTGTTTCTTTAATTGATCAAGATTTATTAGATTATAATAATTTAACACTTCCTGAAAATACCAACGAACAAAAAATAATATCTGCCAGTAGGACAGCAAAATCTATATCTGACCTTCCTGTAACTATTTATGTTGTTAGTAGAGAGGAAATTATAGCAAATGGTTATGTTACACTCGTAGATGTTTTAAAATCTGTTCCTGGAATGCGGATATCACAACCTGGCTCTGGAGAGCTTGGCGAAATATTTCAAATGAGAGGTATGATTGGAAATAGCTATACAAAAATACTTATTAATAATATTCCTGTAAAATCTTCGGTAGTAACTGGACTTTCTATTGGAGCACAATTACCTATACGCCAGGCAGAAAGAATAGAAATAATTTATGGACCAGCTTCTGCATTATACGGAGCAGATGCTACTGTGGGTGTAATAAATATTATTACTAAAGAATCTAAATCTGGAATTTTTGCCCAAGCAGATATAAATTTAATGGGAAATAGATACACAAACTTCCAAGTAGGAGGAAAAGCAGGAAAAAATAATAAAATACTAACTTACAGCTTTTATGGAACAATGAGTTCTCAGTTGATGCCTATTGATACTGAAAATAAAGTCTATAGACCAATGAGCTATTTAGATCAAGTAGTTCCAAAGATAGAAATTGAAGGACAAAATTACTTACCAAGTGAACTTACTCAAGAAATGGTTGATAAATATGGATTGTTTTCTATAACTCACCCAAACTATGAAGGAACAGTAGATTCTTTCCCCATAAAAGACTTTGAATCTGAAAGTTATCTTACTGGTTTTAATTTAAAATATAAGGCTTTAAAATTTTCTACACAAAATATGTATAGAAAAACCCATAGTTCTATTGGAAGAAGCCCATATTTATATAAATATAATAATCCTCAAAATTATTTAGCAGAATATACAAACAAAGGAACTTTTAGTTACGATAGAAAAATAAGAAAAACATTTAGTTCTACCAACCTTTCTTTTAGCAGAAGTTTTTTAGATAGAAATTCTAATCTTGGAGTTACGTTTATTGAGGACGGAAATAAAATGTACCAATACTATGAATCCAATGACATTTTTTTTA
>JAOZQN010000655.1 GCA_029932195.1 Bacteroidales bacterium
TTTTATTTTTTTAACTTTTTGATATTTAAGATGTTATAAACTCCGAAACTTCAGGTATTAAAATTCTCATCAGTATCGGATAAAACAATAAAATTATTTGTTTGATAGTTTGGGCTTGCTCTAATTACAGATGTTAGTAAATAATTATTATTTTCTTGTTGTATTATATTTGCTATAAAAACAGTAGAGTCTGGTATAAAATTAAACTTCTCTTGTAAAACTTCTCCTTCTTCTGATAAGCGGACAATGTATCCACCAGTAGTTTCCATTCCTACTCCACCATAAAGAATATGCTCATTTTCATTGTTTTGAATTGTTGTAAGTATATTTGCATATTTATTTTCGTCTCCAAGCACTACTTGAAAATGACTTTGTGAATAAATAGAAATACTAATTAGTATTAAAAATAAAGTTAAAATTAAATGTTTCATTGTTTTGGTTATTAAATAAAAAAATAGACCAGTAATTTATTTTACTGGTCTGTTGTTAAAATTGTTATTCTGTTGCAATAGTTCCTTCATGTCTTATTCCTGCATGAATAATATAATAGTGATATAAATTTGTTGCTATTTTATTATAATTTTCATCTGTATAATAAATTTGTTGCTATTTTATTATAATTTTCATCTGTATAATAAAAAGGAACACCAATAAGAACTGCATATGTAATATCTTCATCAGGTTCAATAAAATTATTTTTTATTACAGTCAGAGCTTCCAAACATTCTTGTGCATAGTATGTAGATTGGGTATAATCAAGGCAAATATAAGTGGGAACTTCGTCTTCTGGAATATAATTATCTTCGTAATATGAAAACATAACTACTCCATAGTTTCTTAAATCTATTCCATTTGGATTGTCTGTGTAAGCCGTGCTAAAAACACCAACAAAGTGAACATCAGTATAATACACAGTATTACTATATACATTTCCCCTTATACCTGGTATATAAGTTCTTGAATTAACCCATTTAGATATTTCTACAACAGCACCACCAACACTTGTAGTTCCATCGCATTTTCCAGCAGACCTTCCCCAATACCAATCTTCTGTAATATTGTATTCATTTTTACCAAGTCCTGTTGTAGATTTTTCTATTCCCTCTTTGTAACGTATTGCTACATAAGCAACAAAACTACCGTCTTTGTATTCTACATCTACAATATCGTAAAATTTAACTTCGTTCTCGTAGGTTGCAAGCATTTCTGCCATATCTGTTTCAATTGTTAAATAAGTGTTAATTGCATCGGCAAGATTTACATTACTGTTGCTACTGTTTACTTCATAAAACAGGCTATCTACAACAATTACATTTGTTCCTGCGTTTGCTTTTTCTTCTGTTTTAATGCAATAACTATAATTCAAGGCTGCTTCCACAAGCCAAACTGCATCTTCTACGCTAATTTCTTCTCCGCTTTTTTGTTGGTTCGGGCTTTCTACTTTTTCTTTAAAGTCTAAAATGCGTTCCAAAACTTCGTCGTTGCTTGTTGTTGCCAACTCTGCTTCTTTGTTGCAACTGCTAAATATTATTAGAGTTGCAAAGATAACTAATATTCCGATTAAGGAAAAATTTAATTTACTTATTTTTTAATGTGTTTTTTTTGTTCAAATAATGATTTACTGCAAAAAAAACAATTTGCAAAATTTATCAGTCTGTAAATAATCCATTGATGAAAAATATTCAATATTCAACACTCAATATTCAATTTAAAAGTTGTCGCACAAGAAATTTGCAGGCGAAAGCCATATTTGAACATTGAAAATTGAATGTTGAGTATTAATTTTTGGCATTTTTTTTATTTATCAATGGATTATTTACAGACTGAAATTTATTAGCTATTTAATGTTTAAGAACATGTTTTATTGTTTTATCCACTTGCCACTTTCTATTACTTTTTTGCTGTCTGTTATTTTATAAATATAACTACCTTTTTGCAAGCTACTTATATCTATTTTTGTAGTATTGCTTGTTAGCTCTTTATAAAAAACTTTTTTGCCCTCCATATTATAAAATTCCACATTGCAATTGCCCACCTGCACAGCTTTTTGTATTGTTAGCTCTGTGGTGGCAGGGTTTGGGTAGAGAATAACTTCTTTGGCTTTTTGTTCTGATGGCTCGCCGTTTATGTGAGTAATGTTGCCGTTTGGGTCGGTTTTTATAACTCTAATATCGTGGGTGTAATCATCTCTTCCTAAAACCATGCAACCTCCGTCGTTAGTTGCAAGGGTAATAAACCAAACTACGGTAGGTGCTGTGTCGTAGAAATACTCCCAGATAACATTTAATTCGCTGTCGGTTTTAGTTATAAAAAAAATACTATAGAGTCCTTCAGAAGCCGTTATTATTTCTTTATTAGAATTAATATCCAGAGACACTAATTGTGGTCCTTGCCCATAGTTATTTATTTCTGTATTAATGTTTAATAGATTAAAATTAGTATCTAATATTGCAATTGCATGGAGATAATTATTACCATAATCTATATACTTACCATATAAAGCAAAACTACTATCGGTTAAAAATTCTATATTCACATTAGGGTTTAAAAAGCCATTTCCCATTACGTCAAATATATTAACCAAAGTGTCGTGAGAAAAATCGGAATAATTAAGCACTGTTATATCATCAAATGTTTGTGGTCCTGTATAATATATTTTTTCAGATTTATTTATTTCTAAATCTCCAATTCCATGCTCTGCTAATGTTTTGTAAAGAAGACTATCTCCACTGGTAGATATTTTATAAATAAACTCTCTAAAAACACCTCCTCCTTCTACTGCACATGTTCCATAGCATATTATTTCATTTTCGTTGGCGAGCTTCATTTCTATTTCCATATTAAGAATTTGCATAGTATCTATTGGGAGCTTTATTTTATGTTCATTTATTGTGTTAAGGTTTTCATCAACTTCTGTTAAAACAATATAATTATTTTCAAATCTATTCTCTTCTGGAATAAGACTAGATAAAATTAAATAATTATTATTTTCTAGTTGTATAATATTATGACTAGCTAATGAAGAATCGGGAACAGAAGTCATTTTTTCCTGCAAAACTTCCCCTTGTTCAGATAGTTTTATTATATAAGATTCAGACAAACCTGTTGTTCCTTTTGATCTTGATCCTGTTATAATATATTCGTTTTCGTTGTTCTGTAATACTTCTGATGGACCCTCATAGTATTCTTCTTCTCCAATCATTGTATCAAAAAAAAACTGTGCATTTATAGACGACAGACCTCAAAAATTTCACTAGTCAAACTGGACATTTTAGTTATTTCATATTTT
>JAOZQN010000656.1 GCA_029932195.1 Bacteroidales bacterium
AATAAAAACTTGTAAAATAAAGACTAAAGATGCTCCGAAACTTCAGTTATTAACTTTTTGTTGTTGTATTAAAATAACTATTTTAATATTAAGTTACCTCACGTAAAGTTTGAGAATATCTATTTTTAATGTATAAGTATTTGTCAGATAGCTTAAAAATATCTGACAAATCTCTAATTTTAAACGGTATTAATATTATTTGCCATTTATTATAAAAGTAAATATTGCTACTTTTTGTTCTGTTTTATTTGCGTTAAAACTAATTTTTCCTTTATTATTATTGATTTCGTTTTGAGGGATTGAATTATTCTCAAAAATAATGTCTAATTCTGTTGCAATTGTTTGTGGCGAATTTGCTGACAACAATGGAAATACATCTTTTTCTAAATTTATCAACGATTTTGATAAAATTACGTAAAAATAATCTTGATTAAATTCAGTCCAAATACCTTGTCCTGAATCTGTAGGTGGAATTGTTATTGTTTGATTAGTGTTCTCTGGAATTGGTCCAAAATAACCTCGTTCTTGTGTGTTAAATGCTTGACTTAATTCTTCTGGATAGGGATAAATTCTATAAAATTTATTCTCATGAATAGTAAAAATATAACAACATGATGGATTTGTTATTTCCATACGAAATGCTGTTTTATTTGGAATAGAGTAGTTCTCAATACTTGAGTAAATATTATTATTTTTATTAAATAAAATAGTTTCTTTGGTTTTGCTACCATTTTTATAAATAATATTAAAATTAATGTCTCCATTTAATTCATTACGAATATTGGGTTGAAGAACTACTTTTGTATTAGGAACAATTGATATAGGAGCTTGCATATATTCACCTGTTGCAGGATTGGAAAGTGCTTGTTTTTCAACGTTTTCCCATGAAGAAAAATAAAAAGGTTTTAATAAACGGTTTGTTACTATTTGTAAAATTTTGTTTGTCAGCCAAGGTTTTACGTGTTTATCGATTGTATATTTTGCTATTTCTGTAACAATTGGAGTTAATAATTCTACCAACATAGACAAGTAAGGACTTTTGTATATTTGTGTATGCTCTTTATAGAAAGGAAAAATCTCTGTATTGTATTGAGTGATAATCTTATTAAACTCATTTATATATTCTAATTGTTTTTCTTTGGCATGTTCTTGAAAATAATTATAATTGTTTACATCTGATAAGTCCCTGGCTATCATGGTGGTAAAATTGTCACACATTTGTTTTGTGTTTTTGTAGTTCGTGCATAACTTGGTGTAATTTGCCGTGTCTTTGTTTAGAGCAAATTCGCTGGCAATGGCAATAGTGGCTTTTTCTACATCTGATTTGAATATGCCAAATTTCACCATAAATTCAAGCTCTATAATAGCTTTTACGGTGTTAGTTACGTTATTGATTACTTCTTTGTCTGTTTTTTCTTGAGCAAAAACGGGTATTGTTAATATAAACAATATTATAATTATTGTTATTTTTTTCATTTTTTTAGAATTTTAATTTGATTATAAATACCAATATATAACTATTCTATTTTTCACATAATATGTAATAAAAACTAATCATGTAAACAACGAATAGAGTAACCATTGTCTTTTGTTAGAGGATATTTTGTTATTTTATGTCCATGATCATTAATATTACGTCCATAATCTGAATTACTCCACCACCAACCTCCAAATTCCTTAAAGCTAAATTCATTATCACCACAGCTACCACTAGGAAGAGCAGTAAACCCACTTTCATTTGTTCCATTATTACGCCAACCAGTTTTTGCTTTTAATTTTGTAGCAAGATTTCCACGGAAACCTGTTTCTTCTTCTCTTTCCTTATCCATACCAAGTTCTATTTCAAGTATTGTCCACTCATAGTCGGTTGGTAGATGCCAACCTTCTGGACAGGATCTCTTTGCTGTTCTCCAGTTGTAAAGTACTCCATGTTTTTTGTAATTTTCGGTTGTTTTGGCTTCACTTACATTATTACCTTTGTAATCATAAACCCAATAACCACATTCATATTGTTCTATTGAGCAAACTTTGGGTAAGTAAGCAAGGTTTTCTGCCATCCAAACTTGATTTCCTATTTTTACGTATTTGTAAATTTTGCCATCACGATTATCGCTAAAACTACCAAGTTTGTCAAATCTTTCATTATTTGTATTTTTTTTGTCTTTATTTATGGTATCTGTATCAACTATATATTTTTTTTTAGTAGGTTCATTGTTGTTTTTTTCAGTAGATACATTAATTGTATCATTTTCTATAATTATTACCGTTTTTTTCCATAATATTTCCTTTCCTTTTTTTATTTCTAAATTACATTTTCCTCTTACTATATTATTTACAGGAAATTCAGTGTGTTTTTTTACTTCTCCTATTTCTTCTTCGTTAATATACAAAGTTCCTGTTATATTTGTATTTAATTTTATACTACCATAAGTAACTGTGCTTTTTACGTCTCCAATTTTAGGTTTTTGTTCAAGGTCGCAAGCCGTAAAAAGACTTGTGATAGTAATTACTAAAATAAATATTGTTGTTTTTTTCATTTCTATTTGTTTTTAATAATTTTTTGTTTCAATATTTTTTTTATAACGATATTATTAGAATAGCTATCTATAACTGCAATAAAAATTTGTTTTTCTTCTTTGTCTATCAAAATAGAATAACATATTTGACCATAATCATTTATCCTTTCTATTTTGCTATGAGATAGAAAATTAGAATAAAAAAAATCTATTTCAGTTAAATTTTCACCCCAAATAGTTATATCATGATTAAATACTAGTCTGTAATTATCACGGGGCGTATAATAACAAATATAATATTTTTGAGGTTCTAAATTATTTTCTTTTTCAAATTCAAAAATTGTTTCTATAGTAAAAAGTTTCCATTTCCATTCTTCTTTAGGCATGTTATATTTAAAACTCTTTAATCTATTTTCTGTTGTATCTATTTGATATAAAAAATTACTCTTTCCTGCGGTTTTATTTGGTATTTCATCAAATTCTTTTCTTTTAGTGTAAATTACTTCTAAATAATCTGCATAGTTATTAACTAATTTATCATTATCCATTTTAGTTATTACATCTATAAGTTCTAACCAAGTGTCGTCTGTTGTTAGTTTTGTATTCATGTATAATTTATAAAAATCATCTTTTCTAATTTTTATAATACACTTATTGTAATTTTTATCTCTATTATAATAAACTACTTGTATTCTTAAACTATCTTCAAATATTTTTTTTATATCGTTTTTATTTAATTTAGCTTCTATTTGTAATTTTTCATAAAATTCG
>JAOZQN010000105.1 GCA_029932195.1 Bacteroidales bacterium
GCCTGAACTTGAAATAAATAAAACATAGTTAATAACTTTTATGCCAATTTAGGGTTCATGAGCACCCGTTTCATAAGCATCAACAGGAAAACCGTAGATTAATATATCATCTTCTCCATTATTTTTTAGCAAATATTTTACTTCAATTATTGTAAAATCGCCTTCTATTTTAATAAATAACTCTTCCTTAATAAGTGAAATATCGGCTTTTTGCATTAAACGAATATTTCCAGTTTTTCTAAAATGACTATAATTAACTACACCTCCATTTGCAAATAAAAATAATGAATTTAATAGTATAATAAGCAAAAATATTGATGATTTTATGTTCATATTTCTTTTTTTTAAAATTAGCGGCTTTCAGTAAATGCTTAATTGACAACAAAATCAGCATATTACTGATAAGTTTTAGTAAAAAAATTACTAAAATCAGTAAGAATGCTTATATTTCGGGGTAGTTACAAACTAAAACTATGACAAAAATAATAAATATTTCCAAAAATCCAATACCATTAAATTTTTCTTTTTATAAGCAAAGTTTTGCCCTTTTATTGATTTTATTTCTCAAGAGCGACACTTGGGCTATCTACAAAAGTGTTTCGTAGAAGGAAGTCTATTAGCCAAAAAAAATAGCCCTACAAAATTGTAGGGCTATTTTTATCAAAACATGTAAAAGTCTGAATTTACATTTTCAATATTTTAAATTCTGTTCGTCTGTTTTGTTGGTGTTGGTCTTTTGTTAAGTTATGAGCTTTTCCATCTTCGCAGTTACAGTGTATTTTTAGAGTATATTCTCCGTATCCCTTTCCGTAGATTCTTTCTGGGTTTGTAATTCTTTCTTTTATGTATTTTGCCGATGATTTTGCTCTGCGGTCAGATAGGCTTTCGTTGGATTTATCGCTACCCCTGCAATCTGTATGTGAACCAAGTTCTACTTCCATAGTTGGATATTCGTTCATTACTTGCACAATTTTATCAAGCTCCAAAGCCGCATCTGGACGGATATTAGATTTATTCAAATCAAAATAAATTGGATTAACCTGCACAAGGTCTTCCAAGTTTCCTCCAACTTTTATTGGAACCAATGCTTCTAATATTTTGTATTCTCCCTCTCTGTCTAATTTCTGATTGTAGGTTATTGTTTTATTCATATAACCCTCACATTCAATCTCTAAATTATAACTTATATTATCATTTATTTTATTGTCAAGTTCTCTCGTAAAATCACCTTTTGCATCTGTAACAATATTTTCGGAGTTATTTAACAAATTATTTATCAGTTTAATTTTAACTTTATCAAGTGGTTTGCCAGTTTCTTCATCAGTAATTAAACAATAAAGCCCCATTTCTGGAATTTTAGCAAGAATAAGGTCTGCAATAATAACTTCTTCTTCTGTGTGAGTATCTGCAAAATTTTTACCACTGGTATAATCTGTTTTCACTCCTGTAAGCTCATAATTTATATCTTCTTCTGCCGAAAATTTATAAGCACCTGTTTCGGTTGTTGTTATTTTTCCAACTACTTTGCCATTGTTATCAAACAACTTAACTTCTGTGTTGGATAGAATTACCCCATCAGTATCTTTTGCTACTCCTATAATAATTTTACCAGAAGAAAATGGTTTTTCTAAAATAAATTTATAAATATCATCATCGCCTTTTCCCGATTTACGATTAGATGAAAAATATCCACTTTTCTGGTTTTCAGCAAGTATAAAAGCAAAATCGTCGTTGTTCGTATTTATTGGTGCTCCAAGATTTTCAATTTTAGAATAACTATTATTTTTTACCCTTGCAGAAAAGACATCTAATCCACCAAGTCCAAGTTTTCCATTTGAAGCAAAAAATAAAAATCCGTCTTTATGGATAAAAGGGAACATTTCATTTCCCTCTGTGTTTATTTTGTCTCCTAAATTTTTAGGAGTTCCCCAAGTTTCGCCATTTCTTATACTTATGTATAAATCTACTCCACCTTTTCCTCCTGGCATGTCCGATGCGAAATACATTGTATCACCACCTGCGGTTAGACTTGCGTGCCCCACAGAATATTCGTTGCTATTGAATGGCATTGGTTGAGCTTTTTGCCATTTATCGTTAATAAATTCTGAGTAAAACATTTCTAATTTTACAATTCCATCGGTGCTTTTATTTTTATAATTGTTTCTTGTAAAAACCATATAAGTTCCAGCCTTATTGAAACTTGCTGGTCCTTCGTGATATTTTTTATTTATTTTACTAAATTTTTCCGATGCAATAATTTCATTCGTAGAGTCAAGTTCTGCAACATAAATATCTAAAAAAGGTAGATTATTCCAGTTCCATTTTCTTTTTACTGGTTTTATCGAACCTTTTGACGAAACATAAACTATTTTATCTTTAAAAAATGAAACTCCAAAATCTTCATCGCTACTATTGATACTCAAGTTTTGGACAACAAAATACCCTTTATCTTTTTGCAATTCTTTATAGAAACCTTTATTTTCTACTTGTTTTTTTCCTCTACTGTCTCCTTTTTTTGATTTATGAAATAATGCCATCCAATCTTCTGATTCTTTATATTTCTGATTTACAGCAAGCACAGACGCATAATTATAAATATCTTCTGCTGTTTTATCTTCTGCAAGCATTAGTTCTGCATAATAGGATTCCGACTTTTCATAATCTTGTATATTAAAATAACTTTCTGCAAGACTTCGTTTCATGTCGGTTGTTTTATCCGTAATCCCTTCAAATTTTTCTATGGATTCGGTAAAAGAATAGGCATCATACAACTTTTCTCCTTTTTTTATCTTGCCCGGCTGTGCCATCGCCGAAAGGCTTAACGAAAATATTAAGATTAATAATATTATTGATTTATTTTTCATTTGTTTGTAGTTTTATTTTGTTGGATAGACCTGACAGGTTTTTAAAACCTGTCAGGTCTGTTCTATTTTATAAATTTTTAGAAATATCTTGGAGAACGAATTTTCTTTTCTTTGCCAAAAACGAAATCGTAACGAAGTATAACTTCGTGGCTACCACCATTGTATGAAAAAGTTCTATTTGCCATAGACCAGTCAAAAGAATATCCTATTGCAAGTTGATCGGTTATATTTACGCCAAGTAATCCACCCATTGCATCACCTGTTCGTATCATTAAACCTGCCCAAATTTTATCGTGAAAAATAAATGTGCCTGTTAAATCCATTTCCATTGGTGCTCCGTTTGTTACTTTTAAGAATGTAGTTGGCTTTAACTTAATGTCTTGTGTTAGATTAAAATATGTTCCTGCAATTAGAAAATAGTGTTTTTCTTCTCCAGCAAGGTCTGTGCTTCCTGTTGCCTCGTTTGTGCCAAAATTATTTTCCAATAATTTGGGAACAGATATTCCTACATAATATTTATCCGATGAATAATAAATTCCTGCTCCAAAGTTTGGCAAAAATTCACTTTGAATATTGCTATCAAAAGCAACATCATTAGGGTCGCTTAATTCTAATGTATTTAGCTCTCCCTTCATCATGTTTGTTCCTCCTTTTAGACCAAAAGCAAGTGTAGATTTTTTTGTTACCTTGATTTTATAAGAAATATCAAAATAAAAAGAGGTCATATTTATTGGTCCTATTTTATCGTTTACAAACGAAAGCCCCATGCCAAGATTTTTTGTAAAAACTGGCGAGTGCATTGTAATTGTTTGAGTAATTGGTGCTCCATCAAAATTGACCCACTGCGAACGATGTAAACCCGTAACAGTGAGTGCATCTCTACTTCCTGCATATCCAGGATTTATGGCGAGTGTATTGAACATATAATGCGTAAACATCGCTTCTTGCTGTGCCTGCACGCCAATTGCCGAGACAAAAATTATTGCTATTATTAGTATTTTTTTCATGTTATTTTATTGTTAGATTATTTTTTGTAAATAAAACCTGACAGGTCTTTAAGACCTGTCAGGTTTGGTATAATGAAATTATTTATTAAGATAAATATATCCTTTTTCGACTTTGCCGTCTTCAAGTTCAATTATGTAGAAGTATGTTCCAACAGGAAGTTTGTTGCCTCCAACAGATATTCCAAACATATTTGTTCCGTCCCAGTCGTTCAAGTATGGTGAGGCTTCGTAAACTTTGTTACCCCAACGATTAAGAATAGTTACTTTATGATTAGGATAATTTTCTAATCCAACAATAACAAATGTCTCATTAACTCCGTCTCCGTTTGGTGAAAATCCTTCTGGAATTGTAATTTCTGTAATTACATCTCCTATAACAGTTAAAATTACTGTTGCTGTAGAGCATTCGCCATCGGCATCACAAACAGTGTATGTAAAACTGTCTTCTCCTACAAAATCGGTATCGGGAGTGTATGTGAATGTTCCGTCTTCGTTAAATGTAAGAGTTCCGTTTTCAACATCTGTATCTAATGTAAATACTACTGTTGTATCGCCGAGTCCAGTGTCGTTTGTGGAAACATCGCCTTCAATATCTGTGTCTAAATCTCCTTCTGCAAAATCATCTTCTGCATCTGGTGTGTCATTTATAGGATTAATTGTAATTGTTACAACTGCTGTAGTGCATTCTTGTGGAGTTTCATCGTTACAAACTTGATAAGTAAAGCTGTCTGTTCCGTAGAAATCTTCGTTTGGAGTGTAGGTATATGTTCCATCAGTATTTAATACCAATGTTCCATTTTCAACATCAATAATTGGTGTAGTTGTTACAGTTAAAGTGCTACCGTCTAAGTCTCCGTCGTTTACGAGAACTGTTGTTCCGTTAAGAACTTCGTCTTCATCAACTTCGGCGGTATCATCATTTGCAAAAATAGGATTATTTATAGCATTTACTGTAATTGTTACAACCGCTGTAGTGCATTCTTGTGGAATTTCATCGTTACAAACTTCGTAAGTAAAACTGTCTGTTCCTACAAAATCAGTAGTTGGAGTGTAAGTGTATGTTCCATCAGTATTTAATACCAATGTTCCGTTTGTTACATCTACAACTGGAGTGGAAGTTACAGTTAAAGTGCTACCGTCTAAATCTCCATCGTTTACTAATACAGTTGTTCCATTAAGAACTCCGTTTTCATCAACTTCTGCAAAATCGTCTTCTGCATAAATTGGATTATTGTTATCTATAACTGTAATTGTAACAACTGCTTGTGTGCAAAGTTGTGGTAAACCATCATCACAAATTTGATAAACAAAATTGTCTGTTCCTTCAAAATCAGTGTTTGGCGTGTAAGTATATGTTCCGTCTGGATTAATTACAACTGTTCCGTTTGTTGGGTCAATAATTGGTGTTGTATTTAAAATTAAATTATCTCCATCAACATCGTAATCATTAGTAAGAACGTTTCCTACAACAGGTGTGTTTAAATTAGTTGTAGCAAAATCATCAACCGCAACTGGTGGGTCGTTTACTGGATCAACTGTAATATAAACTACTGCTTGTGCTGTTTCTTGTGGGTCTTCATCGTTTGTAATTTCATAAGTAAATTGGTCTTCTCCATAATAATCTGGGTCTGGCGAATATGTGAATGTTCCATTCCAATTTAAAGTTAAAGTTCCCTGTGTTACATCTGAAATAGGCGTTGTAGTAACTGTTATTGCACTTCCATCAGAATCGCCATCGTTTACTAATACGGTGCTTCCCATCAAAATATTATCTTCATAAACTTCGTAATAATCGTCGTTTGCATATAAATCACCACTTGTTCCTACTGTTATTGTAACAACTGCTTGGTCGCATTCTTGCGGTGTTGCATCATCACAAATCTCATAAGTAAATGTATCGTCTCCCGTAAATCCTGGGTTTGGAGTGTATGTAAATGTTCCATCAGGATTAATTATTAATGTTCCATTTGTTACATCAATAATTGGAGTTGTATTAACTGTTATAATATCGCCATCAACATCGTAGTCATTTGGAGTAACATCGCCGTTTACAGGAATTTCTTCTTCTGTAAAGAAATTGTCATCAACTGCTACTGGTGCGTCATTTATTGGATTTACAATAATTGTTACTATTGCAGTTGTGCATTCTACGGGGTCTTCATCGTTACAAACTTCATAAGTAAAATAATCCGTTCCGTTAAAATCTGGATTTGGTGTGTAAGTATATGTTCCATCTCCATTTAATACTAAAGTTCCATTTTCTACATCTGAAATTGGTGTTGTATTTACGGTTAAAGTGCTACCATCAGAGTCGCCATCATTAACTAATACTGTTGTTCCATTTAAAGTTCCATCTTCATCAACTTCTGCAAAATCATTGTTTGCATAAATAACTCCTGGTTCTGTTACAACTATAATAATTTCAGCAGTTGTGCATTCTGGTGGAATTTGGTCATCACAAATTTCATAAACTATTGTGTCTGTTCCTACAAAACCATCGTCTGGTGTGTATGTGAATGTTCCGTCAGGATTGATAATAATTTCTCCGTTGTTTGGTCCGTCTAATGGAGTTGTTGTAACAATTAAATCATCACCGTCTGGGTCAAAATCGTTTGGAGCTACATCTCCCGAAATAGGATTGTTTCCTTCGGTAGTTACAATATCATCTTCTGCAACTGGTGCATCATTTACTGGATTTACAGTAATTGTTACAACGGCAGTTTCGCATTCTTGTGGAGTTTCATCATTACAAATTTCATAAGTAAAACTATCTTCTCCATTGAAATCAGGGAACGGTATGTATGTATATGTTCCATCAGAATTTATAGTAACAGTTCCGTTTTCTGGATAAATTACTGGAATAGTATTTACAATTATTGTGCTTCCATCGTTATCACCATCGTTTACGAGAATTGTAGTTCCGTAAAGAATTTCGTCTTCATCTACTTCTGCGTTATCATCGTTTGCAAATAATATATCATTAATTGGTTGAACAGTTATTGTTACAGTTGCAGTTGTGCATTCTTGTAGGTCTTCATCATTACAAACCTCATAAATAAAACTGTCTTCTCCTGAAAAGTCTGGATTCGGAGTGTAAGTATATGTTCCATCTGGATTAATTACCACAGCTCCGTTTGTTGGGTCTGTTACAATTGTAGTGCTTACTGTTAAAGTGCTTCCGTCTGAGTCTCCATCATTAACTAATACTGTTGTTCCGTTAAGAACTCCGTCCTCGTTTACAATTGCTTCGTCGTCATTTGCATATAATTCGCCTGATGGATTTACAGTAATTGTAACTGTTGCAGTTGTGCATTCTTGCGGTAAGCCGTCATCACAAATTTCATAAGTAAAAGTATCTTCTCCTGTAAAACCTCCCGTTGGAGTATAAGTGTAAGTTCCATCAGAATTAATTACCACAGTTCCGTTTGTTGGATCTGTTGTAGGAGTTGTATTTACGGTTAAGTTATCTCCATCTGGGTCGTAATCATTTGGAGTAACATCTCCCGAAACAGGAGTTCCATCTTCTGTTGTTGCAGTATCATCGCCAGCAATTGGTGCATCGTTTACAGGATTTACTGTAATTATTACGATTGCTGTTTCACATTCTACTGGGTCTTCGTCGTTACAAACCTCATAAGTAAAACTATCCGTTCCATTAAAATCCGGATTTGGAGTATAAGTATATGTTCCATCAGTATTTAAAATTAATGTTCCATTTGACACATCACTAATTGGAGTTGTATTTACTGTTAGCGTGCTTCCGTCTGAATCGCCGTCGTTTACAAGAACTGTTGTTCCATTTAAAGTTCCGTCTTCATCAACTTCTGCAACATCGTTGTTTGCGTATAAATCGCCTGCGGGATTTACAGTTATAGTTACAATTGCATGTGAACAAAGTTGTGGAGTTCCATCATCACAAACTTCATAAATAAATATGTCTGTTCCTGTGAAATCAGCATCTGGTGTGTATGTGTAAGTTCCATCAGGATTTATTACAACTGTTCCGTTTGTTGGCTCAGATAAAAGTGTAGTGCTTACAATTAAATTATCGCCATCAATATCGCTGTCGTTTGGAATTACTGTTCCCGAAACAGGAGTTCCTTCATCAGTAGTTGCAAAATCATCAACTGCTATTGGTGAGTCGTTCACAGGATTAACTGTAATTACTACCGTTGCAGTTGTGCATTCTTGCGGGTCTTCATCATTACAAACTTCATAAATAAAATAATCTGTTCCTGTAAAGTTTTCATTTGGAGTGTAAGTATAAGTTCCGTCTATATTAATTACAAGAGTTCCGTTTGTTACATCTAATATAGGTGTTGTATTTACTGATAAAGTGCTTCCATCATTGTCGCCGTCGTTTTCTAATACAGTTGTTCCAGTAACGCTGTCGTCTTCATCAACTTCAATACTATCATCGCCCGCATAAATTGGGTTGTTTACTGGATTTATTGTAATTGTTACTGTTGCCTGAGAACATTCATCACCATTATCGCAAACTTCGTAAACAAAACTATCGCCTCCACTATACTCTCCGTTTGGAGTGTATGTGAAAGTTCCATCGTTGTTTAAAACAAGAGTTCCATTTGTTACATCTGTAATAATTGTGAATGTAAGAGGAGTATTATCTAAACCAGTATCATTTGTAGAAACATTTTCATTTAAAATTACATCTTCATCAATTGTGTATGTGTCATCATTTGCGTTTGGACTTTCATCTTCAAGTATTATTCCCTCACCTTGATTATCTAAAATAGTTGCATTATTTGGATTTGATAAATCAACAAAAAGAGTTTCGTCGCCTTCATAAATTTCGTCTCCATTTATTTGAACAGTTACAATTTTTGAAGTTTCGCCTGGGTTAAAAGTTAATGTTGTAGTTGTAATTTCGTTATAATCATTATCTGCCAAAGTTGCTGTGTTATCAGCAGTTGCATATTCAACAGTTATAGTTTGATAACTTTCGTTTGATAATGTTACTGTGAAATCCATATCCGTTGTTCCTACATCACCTTCTGTTGCACTTGCATCGCTTATGCTGATTGTTGGTTCGTCTGCCGAGTCATCAATTGTTACGGTTTCTTGTTGGTCTCCGTCTTCTGTTGCTCCACCGCCTGTTACAGTTGAAATATCTGTAATTACGGTTTCGTTGCCTTCATAAATAACATCATTAACTGCAGTAATATCAGTTGTTCCTGTTAAAGAACCTGCTGAAATTGTTATTGAATTTGCTACTCCATAATCAGTTGCATTTATTGCTGTTCCTGAGTAAATTAAATTTACTGTTACATCTTCAAAAGTAGCATTGTTCAATGTTGCTGTTAGTGTAGATGTTCCTCCATTTTCAAGTATTGTTGTTGGACTTGCTGAAAGTGTTACAGTTGGCAGAATTTCGTCATCTGTAATTGTTATCGTAACCTGTTGTGTTCCGTCTTCTGTTGCACCACCACCTGTTACGGTTGAAATATCAGTAATTACAGTTTCAGAACCTTCATAAATATTATCATTAATTGCAGTTATATTAGTTGTTCCTGTTAAAGAACCTTGTGTAATTGTTATTGAAGTTGCTACTCCATAATCAGTTGTATTTGTGGCAGTTCCAGTATGTCCTAAGTTTACAATAACATCTTCGCAAGTAACATTACTCAATGTTGCTGTGAGCGTAGATACTCCTCCGTTTTCCACAATAGTAGTTGGCGAAGCAGATAATGTTACTGTTGGTGCTACTATAACAGTTATTGTTGCATAATTATTTAATGTAACATCATCACAAACCCCTTTGTTTGCTTTTATATTAATAATGTTATCTCCAGCGGATAAATCTGCATTTGCAATTGTAATAACTAAGTTTGCTCCTGTTCCTGTTCCCGTTCCTACTGATGTTGTTCCAATAAATGCCTCGTAATCAACATTGTTTTCTGCGGAACTAATTGTAAGTGTTCCGTCAGAACCTGGACAAATAGTGCTTCCTGTTACTGCAAGGGTTAAATCGGCTTGCGTAATTACAGTAATATCAACTTGATTTGATGAAGATGCACAATTTCCATTATCAATATCCCACTGGAATGTGTATGTTCCTACTGTTGTTCCGTTTACAGATGATGAAAAATCATTAGGGTTAGAAATAAAAGGAGTTGTTGGTCCTGAAATATAAGACCAAGTTCCTTGACTTGGTGCTGGGGCGTTTGCATTTAATGATACTGGTTTAAATTCACAAAAATCAGCATCGCTACCTGCATTTGCAGTAATAAAAGTGCTATTAACTACTACCATTGTGTCGGTTAGTTCGCAACCTCCGCTTACAATTTTCCAAACAAATTCATAAGTTCCTGATGTTATACCTGTAATATTTGTTGTTTCGCTGTTTGGTGAAGTGATATTTTCACCAGCCGGTCCCGAAAATTTAGTCCAAGTTCCTACTCCTGACGATGCTGTATTTCCTGTCATCGAAGTTGTTAGTAAATCGCATAATGGTTGGTCTATACCTGCATTGGGAACAGTTGGTGCTGGTGCCGTGAATGTAATATCAACTTGGTCTGTACTTGCGGCACAAACAGTTCCGTTTGTTATTTCCCACTGAAAAGTATAAGTTCCAACTGCCGATGGGTTAGAAACGGTAGAGTTTGGTAAGTTTGGATTGTTAATATCTATTGTTCCGGGTCCACTTGCGAGAGTCCACATTCCTATGCCTAATGTTGGCTGATTACCTTCTAATTGAGCATCTAATTCACAGGCGTTTGGCTGGTCTGCTCCTGCTACGGCTGTTGTAGGCGGGTCGTAAACATCTATTCTTACTATATCGCTATAATTCGCACACCAATTATACTCAACATTCCATTCATAAATATACAAACCTGCAATAAGTCCGGTAACAGTAGTTGTATTTAGTGCATCGTTTGTAATTGTAGGAGTATTTGGTCCAGAAATTAATACCCATTGTCCTACTCCTATTCCTGGAGATGTAGCGTCCATTGTAACTTGATTTCCACCAGATGTGCAAATTTCTTTATCTGTTCCTGCGTTTGGTTCTTCACCGTAAGGGGAAGTTTGAATAATTACATCATCACTTGTTTCAGGACATCCATAAATTGCAGGAACTGTGTATCTAAAAGTATAATCATCTTCTACTACAAGATTAGAGGCAATTGCTGTGTAGTCTGTATTTGGAGTAATTACTGCTCCAATAGAAGTTACTTCTGTCCAAGTTCCATTAGATCCGTCTGTTCCTGTTAGCAATGCTTCCGAAGAGTTACAAAGTTGTTGGTCGTTGCCTGCTTTTGCAGGAGCGGAAACTTGAATTAACACATCATCGGTTGATGGTGGGCAAAAAGCTCCGCTTATTATTGACCATCTATATGTGTATGCACCAGTAACCAAATTAGAAATTCCTGTTGTAGGATTATTTATATCGGACATGTTTGGATTGTTTGCTACTGTTCCTACAATAGCCCAATGTCCTGTTCCTACGGTTGGAGAGTTTGCATCAAGTGTGGCAGTAGTTGCTCCACAAATATTTTGGTCTCCACCAGCATTTGCAGTTGTTGGAGTATTGGAAATATGAACTATTACATTATCGGAAGTTTCGGGACAGTTTCCGTAGCCTACCGTCCACATAAATTCATAAGTTCCTGATTGTAAATTTGAAATAGTGGCATTGCTGTTATGCTCGTCGGAAATAGACCAGCCTGGGTGTCCAGATACTTGTGTCCAAGTTCCTAATCCTTCTGTTGGTGCTGTTGCCGATAGAGTAACAGAGTTATTACAAAGTTCTTGGTCGCCACCTGCTATCGATGTTGTAGATGTAGGAGCAATTGTAACAAAAGTTGTGTCTCTTGTTGTTTGACAACCAACATTTGTTATCGACCATTCAATTTCATAAATACCATTAATCATTCCAGTAATTGTAGTATTATTTACATTTACATTTGAAATTGAAGGAGAATTAGGTCCGTTAAGAATTGTCCAAGTTCCTTGTCCTACGGCTGGATTATTTCCTGCCATTGTTGTAGTTACTGTTCCATCTGCTTGACATTGATTTGGACCAGCATCTGCTTCGCTTGGTCCTGTTGTGCTTCCTGTTGTAACGGTAATGTCTGTTGCATCAGATGAGCAAGGATTTGATATTGTCCAAGTAAAAGTATATACGGTAGAATTGGATAGCCCATAAACAGTGGCTTTTGGGTCGTTGTTATCAGAAAAAGTAATTCCTGCACTTGGCGTTACTGTCCATGTTCCAGTTTCATGTTCGTCTGGGGCGTTTGCATCTAAATAAATAACCGATGCCGAGCAAACAGTCATATCAAAGCCTGCGGCAGAAGCGGTTGTTGTTGGTGTTGAAACTATAACATTAACATCGTCTTGTTTTGTGGGGCAATAAGGACCTCCTGAGACAAGCCATCTAAAAGAATAAACACCTTCAATTAAACCACTTATATGTGAAGATTCGTCATAAGGGTCTGCAATAATTGCAGTGTTTGGTCCATCTATTTGTGTCCAATATCCAAAACCATCAGTTGGGTTGTTCCCTGCAAGGTCTGTTTCAACAATGTTGCAAGCAAGAGTTTGGTCTGTTCCTGCATTTGCATCAGTAGGATTTTCCGATACTGTAATATTTATTTCATCAAAAGCATCTCCGCATTCGTAACCGCTTGCATATCTTCTAAAAACTACAGTATATGTCCCTGATTCTGTAAAAGTTATATTTTGACTTGAACTACCTGTATTCTTCCAGCCAGTTGTATAAGGACCACTAATAATTTTATATTTTCGGTTTGAACCACCTGTCATTGTATAATTAACTTTTGCTGTCATGTCTCCACAATCTAAAATCATATCGGCATCGGTTATATTTACTGTTGGTGCATCATAATATTTAATAGTAACACCGTTATCACTCATTGTGCATGTAGAATTTGGATTTTCTATTTCATATCTAAAAGTATAATTACTGTTGCCATCTAATCCGGTAACACTTGTGCTTGGGTCGTTTGGGTTTGTTATTGTAGCTCCTGCGGGTCCTCCTGTTTGTGTCCATGTTACCGTTTCGCTGGCAAATTGAGGATACGAACCAGATAATATTGCTTCTGTTGCACCGTTACAAAATCTTACATCTGTTCCACTTGCATTACTAACATCCTGTGTTGCAGCAGGAACAACAATTGTCATTTCATCATTTCCATTGGCACAAGTTCCAGCAACCTCCCATCTTAATACGTAAGTTCCTTCAATAAGGTTACTAATATTGCTACCTTCATCGTTAATATTTGAAAAAGTAGGATAATTAGGTCCGCTTACCATTGTCCAAGTTCCTTCCTGTCCTCCTACTCCAGTTCCTCCTTCGGAGGCATTCAATGTTGTAGATTGAGAGACAATATAACAATTACTTAAATTTTGGTCTGAGCCAGCAGTAACAGGAGTTACGCCTCCATAATTTGTAATAGTCATTTCATCGTATGATGAGCAACTATTAGAACCTGTAATTGTCCATCTTACTGTTGTAGTTCCAGCATTCGATGTAGAAGTAGTAAAAGCTGAATTTGGGTCGGAAGGAGTTGTAATACTTATTCCGGCATTGTTACTTCCTTCTATTGTCCATTCTCCTGTCTCGCCAGCATCGGGTGAGTTGGCAGATAAATTACCTGAACCAGGGCAACTTTCTAAATTCTCTCCTGCATCGGCGATGGTTATTGGAAGAATGGTAAAACTTACATCGTCGTAAACAACATATCCGTCTTCACAAGTTGCTGCTATTCTGTAAGTATATGTGTTTCCTATCATGTATCCAGAAATACTACTTGATAGATTTGATGGATTATCTATTGTTGTAGATGCTCCTCCAACTTGTGTCCATTCGGCTGCTACATCAATTGAGCCATTTGAGTTTCCGTCTAATGTTAGTGGGGCGGAATAACAATGGTCTAAATTATCAATACCTGCATTTACGGTGCAGTTTTGTGCATAACTACTTGTTATGCCTGCTATAAAAAGGATAAGAACAAGCAATGTCTTGGTAATGGAAAATGTTTTCATAATTTATTTATTTTAGATTGGAATATAATTTTTTGACGTTTTTCACGAGTGCCAATTTCTGAAAAAACAGAAAAACTTTTTAGACAAATATTGATTAATTAGTATATAAAATAAGCTTAATCTTATTTTTGATTGATAATCAAATCATTAGTGATTGCAAAAAAATCTCAACTTTTCAGTTATATTTAGTTTAAAAATTTAGTTGTAGTTATAGAATTGCAAAGATACAACTATTTTTTTTATAATTTAATAAAAAAAGTAAGCAAAAAGTAAACAAAGGAGTTTTTTGTCTTTTATTTTTTCTGATTATAACGTATTTTGTTGAAATTTGTATAAGTCTCTAAATT
>JAOZQN010000657.1 GCA_029932195.1 Bacteroidales bacterium
ATATCAAAGGCTCAAATATAGCAGATAAAATTATAAACTAAATTTTTTATAAAATCCTCAAAAATAAAATGATATGAAAAACAAAACCATCTTAGTTATAATATTATTATTAATATTCCAACAACTGTCTTATTCTCAGACAGAAGAAGAGGAAATGGCAAATGCCAGAACGTTTTTTAATAATGCTCGTCAGAATGAACAAGAAGTAAAATTAGATGATGCTCTTTCAAATTATTTGAAAGCTTCAAAAATTTACAAAAAATATGAAGCATGGCAAAATTATCTTATCTGCGAATTTTCTGCCACAAATTTGATGAGTTTTAATGCCGATTACGATAATTCATTAAAACATTTGCTTGATATGGAGGACAAAAGTAGAGAGATTTTTGGAGATACAAGTAACTTTGTTGCAGCAGTTTATCATTCAATTGGGCAAACATATTTTTTTAAAGGAGATCCTAATAATTCTATATATTATTTTGATAGATCGTTAACTCTAAGAAGCTCTTTGCATGGCAATGAATCGATAGAAGTAGCCAAGATTTACAACAGTTTAGCCAATGTTTATACCAAAATTGGAGAATATGAAATTGCCCTTAGTCATTATAAGCAAAGTTTAGCTATTACAAAGACTTTACATGGTGAAAAACACCCCGACAATGCCATTGCATACACCAATATTGCAAATATTTATAGTGGCAGAGGTGAATACGATAAAGCTATTGAATATAAGGAAATTGCATTAAATATTGTATTAGAAAATTATGGTGAAAACAATAAAGAAGTAGCCAACGCATACAGCGGAATTGGCAATGCCTATATTGATAAAAAAGAATACGAAACAGCCAAAGATTATATCTTAAAATCTATTGAAATAAAAAAAGTTGTTTATGGTGAAGATCATTTAAGCGTTGCTGATGATTATGTAAATATTGGAATTATTTTCATGAAAGTAGATAATTTAGATTTTTCAATACAATATTATTTTATAGCACTTGAGATTTATAAAGCCTTTCTTGGCGAAAATCACCCAGAAGTTTCTGCGGTTTACAATAATATTGGTATAGTTTGCGAAAAACAAGGCTCGTATATACAAGCTGCTCAATATTATGAACTTGCACTAAAAATAAGAAGAGAAAATTTTGGAGATATTAATCCAGAAACAGCATCTATATACACGAATATTGGTAGTATGTATTTTAATCAGGACGAAAATGAAAAAGCAATTGAAAATTTTGATAAATCAATATCAATAAATAAAAATATTTTTGGAGACCATCACCCAAATCTTGTAGAGCCATATTTGAATATTGCTAATATTTATTATCAAAAAGACATGCACAAAGAAGCATTAGAAAACTATCAATATGCTCTTATTTCTAATGTTTCTAATTTTGAAAATACTGATTATCATTCCACTCCGCCAGTAAATGTATTTTATGACAGCTTTCGTTTTTTGAGAACTTTACATGGTAAAGGACGAGCTTTTTATTTAAAATATGAAAACGAAAAGAAAGTAAAAGATTTAGAATACTCATTGGAATTATTCTTAACATGCGACTCTTTGGTTACAATAATGCGGAAAACCACAACTTCGGAAAAAGATAAAATCGCACTTGGCGAAATAACTGCCGAAATTTACGAACATGCCATAACTACCTGTATGGCACTAAATAAGAAGACTAAAAAGGATAAATACAACGAACTTGCTTTCTATTTTTCGGAGCGAAACAAGTCTGGGACACTTTTGCAGGCAATAGCTGCTTCCAAAGCCAAACAATTTGCAGGAATACCAGATACTCTCTTGCAAAAAGAAAAGTCGTTGAGAATGCTTATAACTTACTACGAGCAACAACTTGCCGAGCTTGCCGATTTTGATAGAGAACAATTTTATAGAGATAAATTATTTGGATACAACAACGAATATATTGAACTAATTGATTTCTTTGAACAAAATTATCCCAAATACTATCAGATGAAATATAACACTAAGTCCGTTGTTATTAGTGATATACAACAAATGCTTGACGAAAATACAGCGATGTTAGATTATTTTGTTGGGGAGAATGATATTTATTTATATGTAATAACACAAAAAGATTTTTATATTTACAAAACTCCTAAAATAGACGATTTTGACGAAAATATAGAAATATTTAATAATGTAATTTTATCTTATTTTTCCGAAGATGTTCAAATGTATCAAGATTTAGCTTTTGAGCTTTATAATCAATTAATTCCAGTAGATTTTCCTAAAAAAATAAAGAAACTTATAATTATTCCAGACGGTCCACTTGGCACAATTTCTTTTGAAGCATTATTTTACGAAGAGTACAAGGGTGAATTGAAAAAATATGTAGATTTTCCTTTTTTTATAAAAAAACACAACATTTCTTACACTTATTCTGCAAATCTTTTTTATTCTATTTTTAATGATAAAACTCAATATGCAGAAAATCGTCCGAGTAAAGATTGGTTTGGAATTGCTCCTGTTTTTCAGGCAGATAATCAATTAAATTTTAATAATAACCCTGTTGCAACTATCGAAGGAACTGAATTAGAGGTTAATTCTATTCAAAAGAATTTTGAAGATAATAATTATATTGCAAATAAGAAATTGAATAAATCGGCAAGTGAAACAGTTTTCAAACAAAGTGTAGGATTGAAGGACTACAAAATTTTACACATTGCTACTCACGGAGTTGTGAACTCTGATATGCCCGAATTATCTGCAATTTTATTGGCATACGATACTAGAACTGGTGATGATGGAATTCTTTATGCTGGCGAAATATATAATTTAGAATTAAATTCAGACATTGTAGTGCTTTCTGCCTGCGAAACTGCACTTGGTAAAATATCTAAGGGCGAGGGAGTTATAGGTCTGTCAAGAGCAATTTTATACGCAGGTTCACGAAACATGGTTCTCTCGTTATGGAAAGTTTCGGATAAGGCAACAACACAAGTTATGATAAAATTTTATGATAATATTATAGAAGAGAATGAGAATTTTGATAATATGCCAGAATTTTCTAACTCATTGTATAGAGCCAAATTACAAATAATTGAAGAAGGAAAATATGCACACCCATATTTTTGGTCATCATTTATTTTAATTGGAAATTGATTTGAGTGTGTAACATATTGGGGGAGTTTAGTTGCAGGTTGCATGTTACAAGTTTCGCAATGCGATTATAAATTATGATTTATTATAATTATTTTGACATTCCACAGAATTAAGTGGTAAATTATAATAACTTATAAATCAGATGATAAA
>JAOZQN010000658.1 GCA_029932195.1 Bacteroidales bacterium
TTTTTTAACTTCTTGATATTTAAGATGTTATAAACTCCGAAACTTCAGTTAATTAATATTCTTTTACGGCATTTTCAAAAACAAGACTAATTTCTTTTAGCTTACCAACTGTCTTTCCAAAATCAATAAAATGAGACTCTTCGTTTAATACAGGAAATTCGTTAATCTTAATTACCATCATGTCTTTACCGGTTCTTTTATTTATTTCTGTTTTGTATTGACTAAATTTATGGGGAAGACCATTAAATTTATTCCTGTAAACCCCTTTATTAATTTTAGCAGTATAAACATGAGCTTTTATCATTAATTCGCCTTTAAATATTTCTAAGGAAAGATGGCAATTTTTATATATTAAATCCTGTTTCCACGAAATTATATACCAACTCATTGTTCCTGTGTGATATTTGTCAAATCCAACAAAATTAAGATCGGTTTGAGACAAATCAAATAAGAATCCTTTTAATTGGTTAAAATTATTTTTATTAAAATGGCTGTTTTTGTAAGATTGATATGTTTGCACCTTTGATTTTATATTTTGACAAAAATCGTCGTAAATATTATTATTGGAGTTCTCCAACAGTAAATCGTTTATTTGAATAATGTCTATTGGTTTAAATCCTGCTTTCTCAACTTCTAGTTCCTCTTCTTTCCAAATAAAATCGGTTTTTAAATATATTTTAATTATCTGGACATTTTTTACATCTTTAAACTCGCTGTTTATAACCTTAGAGCTTGTTTCTAATTGATTATCATGGTTTTTTGTATTTACTTTATCTTCAAATAAAAGAACTATATTATTATTTAAAATTACAAAAAAATCAGTTTTTTTGTATTGTCTTTTTATTCCTATTTTGTGAACTATAAAATTTTCGGAATCTATTTCAGGAGAAATAATAAAATCTAAAAATTTTCTGCTTCTTTCGTATAAAGCAGGATTTGTTGTTTTATACTCTTCTTTTGACCACGATAGTAGCCAGCAAAAAAAGGCATCTTGACTTAATTCACTTGTTGCAAACTCGAATATATTCGGCATTTTGTTCATATTTGTTGTTTTAATAGTTGTTGTATAAAAAGTTATTTATTGTGTTTTGTTAATTTTATATTGTTCTTTGTTATTTTAATTTGTTTTTATTTATTTTTATTTTAGCGAAATATTATCTCTAATAATTTGTTCTAATTCATAAGCAGCTACTCCAAGTGTTTTGTGCAAGTGGGACTTGCACAATTGGAAAATCTGGATAGGCTTTGGCAAAAGTCCTCATATACTTTATGTTACGGACTGAAAAACCAGTAGTGCCAGGAAATTCTCTTTTTATTTCATTAGATAAATCGTCAATTATTTTACTGCCCCATGCTTGTTGTTTTTGTGTTTTTATAATTGATTTGCCTATAAACCAATATAGATTTAACATATCTTTATTGATTTTTAGGCTTGTTTTTGTTTGAGCCTGTTTTATTTCGGAAATAATATTGTTTGCCCAATCCTTAAAAATTATATTTTGCTTTTTCTTTGGTTTCATAATGTTTTATGTTTTTTTATTTCACACTTCTCTCAATAATTTTAATTTCCTCTAGTGTTAGTTCGTAAAGTTGGTAAACCATTTTGTCTATTTCTGCTTCTAAATGGCTAGTGTTGGCTTCGAGGTTTGCTTTTTTAAGAGCAAGGATTTTGATTGGCTTTTTTTTAAAAAAGTATTTTTAATTTATTTCTTTAGAAATTTTAGTTTTTCTGCCCAAAAAATCACTTTCATGACTAAATCTTCCAAAAACTATATAAGGGTGAATTTTATATTTTTCAGAAAATTGTTCTATACCTTTATCTCCATTGGTAGAATAGTTCTCAATAAAATTATTCCATTGCTCTTCTGGTATTAAGTATTTTTGTGCATATAAATCTGCTTCTTTTTCTATATCTGTTCTTTTTCCTAGTTTTGTATCAAAATTGATGTATTCTTTTTGTTGTCCTGAAAATAAATGTAAATCAACGTGAGCAATTTCGTGCATAAGGGTAAAAGCCAAGTTGTCAATACGATTGTGCCGTAAAGTAAGTGCAATAGCTGGTTTATTGTTACTTAAAAAAGAAAAACCATCAATAGGAGTTTTGTCAAATTTTGGTTGAAAAATGAGTTTTATTCCATATTTTGTAAAGCAATTTTGAAGCTCTACTTTTATATTTGTGTTTTTATATAGTATTTCTTTTACTTCTTCTTTTAATTTTGCCAGATTGTTGCTTCTGTAATCAGCAACTTGTATTTTGCTACAACACCATGTAGCGAGTTTGCTCCACCCTAAAAGATTAATTTCATCTACTTGCAACTTATTGGATTTACGATAATATGCTCCTACGTTTGTTTTAAATGTTGCAATATTGTTTGCTAATTCGTCTATTGTATTTACATTGTATATTTGTTTTGCTATTTGAATATCATTTTCAAGGTCGTTTTTAAAAACATTTAATTTGCGATACGGTTTTACAGGAACTAATTTTTTAATAATTTGCCAATGTTCTACCAACTGAGCCTTTTTTATATTTTTTTCTTTTATTCTTTCTACATCTAAATCATATTGTGATTGATGTCGCAACCAGTAGTCAGCATTTATACCAAGTGCTTTTTCAAGTATTAAAGCAATTTGTGCAGTAATAGCTCTTTTTCCTTTAATTATTTCATTTAACATACTTGGTTGCATGTCAATGTCGTGAGCAAAATCTTTTTGTTTTACCCCACGATAATCTAACTCATCTTTTACTAAACTACCTGGATGAGATGCTTTGAACGGTATTAAATCTTTTTGTGCCATGATTTTATTTTTTATAATGATTGCTTAAATCTATTAAGGAACAAATAACAAATACTTCGGATTCTTCCCCCGTTTCTCTACTTTTAAATTCCAAACGGTATTGCTTATTTACCCAAACAGCTTCAATATCTTTTAAATCACCACTTTTTTTTTCGTAATTAAGGCTTTTAATCTGGTATAGTTCTTCTGTGTTTAATGCTGATTTTAATCTATTAACAGTTTTTATGTATTGATTTATAACCGTTTTAGGAAATTTATTGTGTTTTTTCTTTTTTGCCTTCCCCTCCGTGTATAGCTCTTCAAGATATTCTTTTTCAAATTCTATTTTCATTGCAAAGATATAAATTAATTCCAAAAAATTCACTGTTTAGGTGAATTTTTATTTTTTATATAATTTTACTATTCTTTTATTGTAAACTTAGTAACTAAAGTTTCGGAGTTGATAAAAAGATGTAAATCAATGTTTTATTTTTTA
>JAOZQN010000659.1 GCA_029932195.1 Bacteroidales bacterium
ACATTAATAATGAGCTTTAAATAAAGAATTTACAAACTCCGAAACTTCAGTAATAAAACAAGCAAAAAGTATCCAAAAAAAACTACATTTTTTTCTTTTGCTTGACGTTACTAAGGAGTCATACAAAAGTTTCTTAACAATAAAATTCGTGGCAAGCGTGGACGCTTGCCACATAACTATCTATGCGTAAAGCGTCCACGCTTTATACGAGAAGTTATAAGAAAAAATCTATTGTTAAGAAACTTTTGTCCCACTACTTAGAACCATTTTTAATTAATTAATTTTCAGGTGTCCACCAATCGTAAATCGTAAATCAAAAATTGTCAATCTACTTATGCTTCCTCTTATTTTTTTTGTTGATAAATAAGAAATTCTATTCTTCTGTTTTGTTTTCTTCCTTCTTCGGTGTCGTTTGTTACAATTGGTTTTGTTTGCCCAAAACCTCTGGCTTTTAATCTGCCTCGTGCTATTCCTTTGGTTGCCAGTAGTTTTTTTGCGGCTTCTGCTCGCTCTTTTGATAGTTTTAAGTTTGCCGCCGGATCTCCAACATTATCGGTGTGTCCGTTTATTTCAAGATATACGTAAGGATATTTTTTCATAAATTCAGCAATTTCCAATAACCCCTCCTCATCACTTTTTAGGATTGTAGATTTTCCGGGTGAAAAAAGAATATCTGGAAAGTTTATTTTATCAAAATCATTTTTAATCTTTTTAGACACCACAGGAGCAAGATTCATTTTGCGAGGAATTGTTAGTTTTTGAAATTTTGCAAATTTTATGGCTCGCATATCTAACTGAGGCACAGGATCTCGCTGGTCGTAGCGTTTGTTTCCCGTGTTATTGTCGAAAGGCACAATTATTGAATCGTGCTGACTTTCGTCTTGGCATAACTGCAACATTGCTATATATTTACCTTTTAAATCCGTTTTAAATTTCACAGAATAATAATGCCTTCTTTTTATATCTACATCTGTAAAAATCTTTTTTAAATTCTTAGAAGCATATAATCTGTTGTATGTTCCGCCAGTGCTGTATGCTATGGATTTTAAATATTGCTCGTTAATTAAATCGCCAAAACCAATTATATGAATTTCAACATTATTTTCTACTGCTTCTTTAATTACATCATACTTGTTATAGAAGGAAGCATTTTCGTAACCATCGGTAAAAAGAATAACAACTTTCTTTTTATATTCAGTTTGTTTTTTTAGTCTGAGGATAGCAAGATATGTAGCATCAATTAAAGCAGTTCCTCCACCAAAGCTATTTATTCCATTGCTGCTAAGATGCTTGGTTAGATTATAAGTGTTTTTCGTAAGCGATGCTTCTAATTTTACTCTATGGTCGTATTTTATTAAAAGAAAGGCATCTTGCTTTTTTCTTTGGTTAACAAGATTTGAAGCACCAAACTGTAAATCGTTTGCACGTTTTGTTCCCATTGAACCACTGTGGTCGAGCACGAGAGCAATTGCTGCTGGCTCATTTTCGTTTACTTCTTCTACAACAAAATCTTGCACTTGAATTACTGAATTGTCAGGTTTTTGAAGCAGTAAGTTACACCATACAAATTTCCAGTTAGGGTCAACTGCACCAACAAAAGCATTTCCATTTTTATCAACAAGATTTACTTTTATTTCAACATCATTTCCATTAGCTTTTACTGACCTAAAAGCAAGTTCCAGTTTTGTAGTGTCCACAAGAGCAACCTGTTTGGTGTTATCTACATAATAATAAGCATAGCCTTTTGGCGGTTTAGTATCCGAAGGAACAAGTTTTTCCATTGGCACAGGTTTTAGTGTTTTATCCATTGTATGCAAACTAACAGGTTTAGAATTTAAAATACCATTATTTACATCTCCAGCAACAATTACGCTAACAACATTGTCTTTTTTTACAAAAATATAATTATTATCAGCACTAAAAGCAACAAATTCAACACTTTCCAAAGTTAGTTTTTTATTAGGAATACTACTTGATTTTAAATACATTACAGGCTTACCTCCCTGATATGTTTGCATAACAATAAATCGATGGTCGTCGCTAATAATTCGTCCTTTTTTTTGTTTGTCAATTGTAAGTTCGGTTTTATTTTCAGGGTTGCTAAACACTAATGCTATTGTTTTTGCTGTGTGGTCAATAACGTCATATTCACCAGCTTGCATGTTTGCACCGTAAGCAACAAATTTTCTATCACTAATCCAATGTTGCGGATAAAGTTCGTTTTCTGGATTTTTTTTATTATTGATAATCCACATTTTATTTCCTGTAATGCTGTTGTAAACATAAATATTTACTGCATTATCTTTTGCTGTATATAAAGCTATATATTGTCCTGATTTGCTTATTGATGCTCTTTTTGGAATATGTTTAAATTGTCCAAAACCATCAATTCCTTCGTTTTTTAAAAGAGTGTTTGAGGAGAGTGCTTTTTCTAAGTAAAAAGTAGGTATTTTATAAGTCAGAACTCTTACTTTATCAATTTCTCTACTAATAACTGTGGCAAATTTCATGTTTGCTCTAAATTTTATATCGCTACCTATCAATTCTTTATCATATTTACTTTCGTTTGTTTTCCAAACATTTATTCGGTCTTTGGTTATTCCAACTACAAATTTATCATCTGGGCTTATATCTATTTTATTTACTTGCCTATCCGATGGATTTTTATAAGTAATTTTAGTTTTGCCTGTATAACAATCATAAGAGCTTACTTGATTGTCTTTTAACACAATATAAATATCGTCGCTTTTTGCAAAAACAATTTGCTGAGCATTGTATATTTTTGTTATTTCGTTGTCGTTTATTACATCAAAAATAAAATATTGCTTATCTTGTCTAACGTATAAGAACTTACCTGAATAAGAAAATTTTATTTCGTCTATCTTTTTTGTATTTGATATTTTAAAATCCAATTTTCTAACAAATTCTTTTGTCATGAATTTATATATGAAAATGACATTTTTTCCACTCTCCTTCATGCTTGAGGCTACAAAATAATTGTTTCCACTAATATCTCCAGTTGTTTGAGAGTAAGCTCCAAACGATAAGAATATTATTAATACTGTAATAATTGTTGTTTTAAAATTTAAGTTTTTCATAAATAAGGGAAGTATTAGGTTTTTAATATTGAGTCCACTCCGAGAAGTGTATTTTTGCCAAAATTAAGGCAGATACAGATTTTAGGTTACCCGTTTAACATTGGACAAAAAACTCGTGTAAAGCGTGGACGCCATAGCCGTCAGGTTAATTTTTTAGATATTTCTTT
>JAOZQN010000106.1 GCA_029932195.1 Bacteroidales bacterium
TTTACTTGCCTTGTTTTTGAATATTTTTTGAAGTCCCTTTTCCGTTCAAATACTATTTAATACTTTTATCGCCTCAAAAACAATAAAAAATTGAATAATATGACAAATCAGAAAAAAGCAGTTATTTATGCTTTGTCTGCCGTATTTATGTGGTCAACAGTAGCTACGGCTTTCAAAATTGCTTTGCAGTATGTTGATTTTTTGCAACTTTTATTCTTTTCAACCGCTGTATCGGTAGTTGCTTTTTTCGTCATATCTTTTTTTCAAAAAAGCACAAACGAATTTTTCAAAGTTTCCCGAAAATCGCTCTCACTATCGGCAATAAATGGATTTTTAAACCCTTTTTTATATTACGTAATTTTGCTCAAAGCATATTCCATGCTACCCGCACAAATTGCACAGCCACTAAATTATCTTTGGCCAGCCATGCTTGTTCTCTTATCCGTGCCATTGCTTGGCGAAAAATTAAAATTTAAAAGCATTATTTCCATTACTTTAGGATTCTTGGGAGTTTATATAATTTCTACGAGGGGAGATATTTTTGGTTTTAAGATAGAAAAACCACTTGGCGTTTTTCTTGCCGCAGGGAGTTCAATAATTTGGGCTTTATCTTGGATTTTGAATAAAAAAAACAAAAGCAAAGAGGTAGTAAAACTCTTCTGGAATTTTGTTTTTGGATTTATCTATATTTTCATAACTGTTATCATTTTTTCCGAAATAAAAATACCCCCGTTAAATGGAATATTATCAGTTATTTATATTGGACTTTTTGAAATGGGTATAACTTTCTTTCTGTGGATGAGAGCATTACAACTAACAATTTCCAGCGACAAAATTAGTAATCTTGTTTTCCTATCACCTTTTCTCGCATTAATTTTCATAAGTCTAATACTCAAAGAAACAATATTTTACACAACAATAATTGGCTTAATTTTTATTGTAGCAGGAATATTTGCCCAACAAATAAAAAATAAAAAAACTTGATTTTAGAAAAAAATAGTATTTTTGTTAAAAATTAAAAAGGTCATAATTAAATTAATGAAATACGCTGATTTAATACTTCCACTTGCTGTACCACAGCTATATACCTATGCTATTCCGCAAGAATTGGAGCATAAATGCCAAGCGGGCATGCGTGCTGTTGTGCAGTTTGGTAAACGAAAATTTTATTCGGGTATAATTCGTAATATTCATTCCTCAAAACCAGAGCTTTACGAAGCAAAACCAATAAACTCGCTTTTAGACGAAAAACCTATCGTAAACGAACTCCACTTTAAGTTTTGGGACTGGATAGCAGACTACTACATGTGTAGCATAGGCGAAGTTATGAAAGCCGCCCTACCTTCGGGTCTAAAATTAGAAAGCCAAACAAAAATATTTTTAAACAAAAAAGTGTCAGACAAAAATGAACAGTTGTCAGACACCTTAAAGGTGTCTGACAACTTTATGTCTCGGTCTGATGGTTATTCTGTTTCCGAAAAAGAAGAAATAATTATCCTTGCTTTAAAAGAAAAAAATGTTCTTACAATAAACGAAATAAATTCTTTGCTGGGACTGAAAAATAGTTTGACTACAATCACAAAATTATTGGAAAAAGAAATTATTAGAACAGAAGAAAAAATTGAGAGCAGTTATAAACCTAAATTAGAAAAACAAATAAAATTATCTTCACAAATAAAAATAGAAAAAGATTTAGAAAACGCTTTCGCTAAAATATCAAGAGCAAGAAAACAATCCGAAGTTTTGATGATTTTTATAAATTTATCCAAACTTAAATTTAATGATTTTACCAATAAATTTGATTACAACGGAGTAAAAAAAACAGCTTTATTAAAGATGGCAAATGCAAGTCCTGCGGCAATCAAAGGTTTGATTAATAAAGATATACTTCAAGAAATAGAAATTGAAATTGATAGAATTAATGATAATATTTTTGAAATAAAAACCGAAAAAAAACTTTCGGAAGCACAGCAAAATGCTCTTACAGAAATAGAAAATCATTTTGAAAAAATGGATAACGTGCTTTTGCACGGAGTTACATCAAGCGGGAAAACAGAACTATATATAAAACTTATAAAAAAACATATTTCGCAAGGTAAACAAGTTCTTTATTTGTTGCCCGAAATTGCTCTTACAACTCAAATAATAAATCGCCTGAAAGTTATTTTTGGAAATCAAGTGGGAGTTTATCATTCCAAATTTAGCGATGCCGAACGAGTGGAAATCTGGAATAAAACACAATTAGATGAGTTTGGAAACCCTATTTATAAAATAATTCTTGGAGTTCGTTCTTCTATCTTTTTGCCATTCAATAATTTAGGTCTTATAATTATTGACGAAGAACACGAAACGACTTACAAACAATTTGACCCTGCACCACGTTACAACGCCCGTGATGCCGCAATTGTGTTGGCAAAACTTCACGGAGCAAAAGTCCTTTTGGGGACAGCAACGCCTTCAATAGAAACTTATTTTAATGTTGTTACCAAAAAATTTGCTCTTGTAGAACTTAACCAACGTCATAAAAATATATCGCTACCCGAAATAATTGTTGCCGATATAAAAAAAGCTGGCAAAAAAAAGGAGATGAAATCATTATTTCACCCAATTTTGTTAGACAATATTGAGCAAGCTCTCAAAAACGATGAGCAAATAATTCTCTTTCAAAACCGACGAGGATTTTCGCCATACATGGAATGCAAAACTTGTGGCTGGATACCAAAATGTGAGCATTGCGATGTAAGCCTAACCTACCACAAATATACCAACGAGCTGACTTGTCATTATTGCGGATACAGTTATCAGAGTCCTACAACTTGCCTTGCTTGCGGAGATACTGGCATGGAAACCAAGGGGTTTGGAACGCAAAAAATTGAGGAGGAGATAAAAATATTTTTCCCAGAAATAAAAGTTGCTCGCATGGATTTGGACACCACACGGGGCAAAAAAGGCTACGAAAAAATAATCACACGTTTTGAAAACAGAAAAATAGATATTTTAATAGGAACACAAATGGTCTCCAAAGGTCTTGATTTTGATAATGTTAGCATAGTTGGGATTATGAACGCCGATAGTATGCTAAATTATCCGAATTTTAGAGCCTACGAAAGAAGCTATCAGCTTATGGCACAAGTGAGTGGACGTGCTGGTAGAAATAAAAAACAGGGTAAAGTTATTATCCAAACTTCGCAACCGGATAATAAAATTATAAAATATGTTGTCGTAAATGCCTATCGTAGAATGTTTAAAGACCAACTTGACGAAAGAATAGAGTTCAAATATCCACCATATTATAGATTAATAAAAATTACAATAAAACACAAAAATATCGCAAAAGTTGATAACTTTGCAGATTTATTCGCAAAAAAACTCCGCAGAACTTTTGACCAACGAGTTCTTGGTCCCGAATATCCAATTATCAACCGAATACAAAATTGGTATATGAAAGATATTTTGCTTAAATTAGAGAAAAAAATATCAATAAAAGAATCAAAAAAAATAATTTTAAGTGCAGCAAACGAACTAAAAGCACAAAAAAACTTTTCTAATATTCAGATAATTTACAACGCAGACCCGATTTAATTTACGATTTACGATTTACGATTTACGATTTACGATTTACGATTTTTGATTTACGATTGGTTTACACCTTAATAGGCACTCACCCGCTCACTTGAAGTGAGCGGGTGAGTATTTTGCAAAACACCCTTGTATTTTGACCAAAAAATAGAGAAAACAACCTTGCATTTCGACCAAAAAGCAGAAAAACACCCTTGTATTTCGACCAAAAAACAGAAAAAACACCCTTGCATTTTGACCAAAAAACAGAAAAAACACCCTTGTATTTCAACCAAAAAACAGAGAAAACACCCTTGCATTTCGACCAAAAAAAGATGAAAACACCCTTGTATTTCGACCAAAAAAATGAAAATAACCTTGTATTTGTCCAAAAATAATTATATTTGCATTTTTTTAATGATTAAATAGCCAATTTTATGAACCGAAATATTTATAAATCCCTTACTAATTGGAAAAATAACAAAAGCCGAAGACCTTTACTTTTACGAGGGGCAAGACAAACAGGTAAAACTTTTATTATCAATCATTTTGGAGACAACGAATTTCCTTCAAGAATTACTCTGAACTTTGAACGAAATCCAGAATATAAAGAAATATTTGAAAATTTTAATCCTGAAAAAATAATAGAAAAAATATCATTATTTACAGGACAAAAAATAAAAAAAGGAAAAACATTATTATTTTTAGACGAAATCCAAGATTGTCCAAAAGCAATAATGTCTCTCAGGTATTTTTACGAGGAAATGCCTGAATTACATGTAATTGGAGCTGGTTCATTATTGGAGTTCTCTTTAAATTCCGAAAATTTTAGAGTGCCTGTTGGTAGGGTGCAATATATGTATCTGAAACCCATGTCGTTCGGAGAATTTTTAGAGGCAATAGACGAAAATATTTTACGAAAATATATCTCAAATTTTTCAAATATAGAAAAAATACCAGATGCAATTCATAATAAATTAAACGAATTATTGAGGAAATATTTTATACTCGGTGGAATGCCAGCAGTAATTAAAGATTATGTGCAGAACAAAGATATTTTAAAATGCCAGAAAATACAACATAGTCTTATTGAGACATTTATAGATGATTTTGCAAAATATTCTAACAACTCACAACATAAATATTTGCAAAAAATATTTTACTCTGTTCCTGCTCTTATTGGCAATAAATTTGTCTATGCTAAGGTGGATAATACATTAAAATCAAGAGATTTAAAAAATGCCGTAGAATTATTAGAACAAGCAGGCATAGTTTTTATGGTAAAAAAAACAAGCGGAGCCGGACTGCCATTAGAAGCAGGAATTAAAAATAATTTTTATAAATTAATCTTTTTAGACATCGGATTAATGCACGCACTCAGCGGAATATACACAGAAACGGCACGGCAAAAAGATTTTACGGCAATTTATAATGGTGCAGTAACGGAACAGTTTGTAGGACAAGAGCTTATCGCCAATAATGAACCCGAAATAAAACCAAGTTTATATTATTGGGGACGAGAGTCTAAAAGTAGCAATGCCGAAGTAGATTATCTGATTGCACAAAATTCGGAAATAATACCTATTGAAGTAAAATCGGGAACAAAAGGCATAATGAAAAGCCTTCTAATGTTTATAGAAAAATATAAAACTAAAAAAGCTCTCAAAATTTCGCAGGCAAAATATAGCTATTCTAAACCAATAACTAATTTGCCATTATACGCAGTAGAGAGTTTTTCAAACAATAATCAGACTTCTTAAATTTTCGTTTACTCGGCATTGGATAAAAATGTTAAAATGTTAAAATCTTCATTTACAATAGTAAACTGCGGTATTTAAAATCTATATCCGCCTTGATTAAACGAATTTTAAGAAGTCTGTATAATAAATAAAAACATGATAAAAATAGGAAAATATAATAACGTAAGGATAGTAAAAGAAGTAGATTTTGGATTGTATCTTGATGGAGGTGAGGAATTTGGCGAGATTTTATTGCCAATAAGATATGTTGCCCCAACTTTTAAGGTGGACGATATAATAGAAGTTTTTATTTATTTAGACTCCGAAGACCGAATTATTGCTACCACCGAAATGCCTTTTGCTACGGTTGGCGAATTTGCTTTATTGGAGGTAGTGGAAGTCAATAAGATAGGTATATTTTTGGACTGGGGATTGCCCAAAGATATTTTGCTACCATTTAGAGAGCAGAAGCAAACAATGGAAGTAGGAAAATTTTATTTCGTCCATATTTATCTTGATGAAACAACTAAACGTATAGTTGCGTCATCAAAACTGAGTAAGTTTTTGAGTAGCGAAATACCTGATTATGAGGAAAATCAAGAAGTGGATATTTATGTTACAAATAAAACTGATTTGGGTTACAAAGCAATTATTGATAATACCTACTGGGGCTTATTGTATGAAAATGAGGTTTTTAAATATCTTAAACGTGGACTAAAAACAAAAGCATATATAAAACAAGTCCGTAGCGACGGAAAAATAGATTTATCAATAGAAAAATCTGGATACGAAAAAATAGAAGGCTTTGCAAAAGAAGTTCTTGAAGTAATAGAAGACAACGGTGGTTTTATGAAATTAACAGACAAAAGTTCACCAGACGAAATTTACAAGACCTTTGGAACAAGCAAAAAAAACTTCAAAAAAGCTATCGGAACTTTATATAAAAACAAGTTAATAACAATAGAAAAAGAAGGAATACGAAAAAAATGAATTACGATTTTTGAATTACGAATTACGAATTACGAATTACGATTTTTGATTTACGAATTATGATTTTTGATTTACGATTTACGATTAGCTTACGCCAGAGAACTATATTAAGGATAAACCAATCGTAAATCAAAAATCATAATTCGTAAATCGTAAATCGTAAATCAAAAATCGTAATTCGTAATTCGTAATTCGTAATTCGTAATTCGTAATTTGTAATTCGTAATTGATAATTCGTAATTCGTAAATCATAATGAATAAAATGATAATTTTTTCCGCACCGTCGGGAGCAGGAAAAACAACAATAGTTAGAGAGATACTGAAAAATGATGATTTTAATTTGGAATTTTCAGTTTCGGCGTGTAGTCGCCCCAAACGAGACGGCGAAATAAACGGAAAAGACTATTATTTTTTGAGCGTAGAGGAATTTAAGCAACGAATTAATAATGATGAGTTTATAGAATGGGAAGAGGTTTATAAAAATCAATTTTATGGAACTCTAAAATCTGAAATAAACCGAATTTGGAAATGTGGCAAGAATGTTGTTTTTGATGTAGATGTTGTTGGCGGATTAAATATAAAAAAACATTATACAGAAGAGGCACTTGCCCTATTTATTAAGCCCCCATCAATAGCCGAACTAGAAAAACGACTAATAAACAGACAGACAGAAACAGAAGCAAGCCTCAAAAAAAGATTGGCAAAAGCTCAAACAGAATTAGAATACGCAAATAGTTTTGATAAAATAATAATAAACGATAAATTGGATATTGCAGTAAATGAAACAAAAAATATTTTATTAAATTTTCTAAACCTGTAATTTTTTATTCCTAAATATCAATGAATTATGAAATTAAAAAAATAGAAAATAATTTTTAACTGTCCTTAATTATTATTTTTAACTAAATTTTTATAATTTAGCAAATTAATTAAATAATGAAAAACAAAGTATAAACTAATTTTTTAACTCTTTATTTTTCATTTTTCATTCTTCTACATGTCTTTTTTTAAAAATAAAATAAAAAATATTCCTCTAAAAAAACGATTAATTGTTTTTATGGGGATATTAATGTTTTTTGTTGCCACACTGTTGTTGTTATCTATACGAACAGTTGTTCTAACAAAGAAACAAACTGCCTACATGAAAGGTGAGCAATTGGAGAGTATTGCTATGCTTTCAAAAATTTCTGACCAGATAAACACACTTGTTCTTTACAATCATGTTCTTATAGAAAAAAAAACAAGCATTGTTGAGCTACAAAGTGTAAACCACCATAAAATAGAAGAGATAAATGAGCTACTTGATAAATATCAAGAGAGTATAACAACAATAAACCAAACAATATATTTTGAGTATTTTAGAACACAATTTCAAGATTATCAAAATGTTGTGCAAGAAGTTTTCAACTTTATTAAAAACAATAAAAATGAGTCGGTCAATCTTTTACTAACAAATAAAGAAATAGCATCTTACGAACAACTAAAACTAAAATTAAAAGAAATAAAAAAATATAATCAAATAAATTTTAATGAAAGACATAAAATATTAAGCAAAAACCTTAATAGACATGTTTTAATATCAATAACAATAACAATATTTTCATTCTTAATAATAGCACTTATTACAACCCTATCTATTATAGACATAAGGGGTAATTATTCCGAAATAAAAGAAAGACTAACAAAACTGGGAAAAGGAGAAGTTTTTGCAAAAAACATGAGGACGTACAAATCCGAATTAGGAGAATTAGGAGTTCATGTTAATAAAATATCGGACAACATAAAAAGAATAGAAATTTTCACAAATCACATAGAAAAAGATGACTACAATTTTGACTTAGTAATAAAAGGAGAACATGATTTTACAGGACAATCATTAATTAGACTAAAAGAAAATCTATTAAAAGCAAAAAAAGAACAAGAACAAAGAAAATTAGAAGACCAACGAAAAAGCTGGGCAAGAGAAGGTATAGCAAAATTTGGCGAGGTAATGAGACAGTCATCGGATAATATTCAAACACTTACAGATGACGTTATTAAAAATATTGTTCTCTATTTGGACGCAAAAATTGGTGGACTTTTTATTTACGATGAAACAGACACAGATAATAGACACCTATATTTAATATCATCGTTTGCCTATGATAGAAAAAAATATTTTTCTAAAAAAATAAGACTCGGAGACGGACTCATTGGAACTGCTGCCATAGATAAAACAACAATCTACTTAGAAGACATACCAGAAGATTATATTGAAATAGAATCGGGACTTGGAGATGCCACACCCAAAAGCTTATTTATTATTCCACTAAAAACAGAACGTGGATTACTAGGCGTTTTGGAAATTGCTTCATTTAAAAAAATAGAAGAATTTGAACGAGATTTCCTTATAGAACTTGCAGAAACAATTGCTTCTACGCTGGAAACCGTAAAAATTAATGCAAGAACAATAGAACTACTTAATGAATCAGAGAGAAACTCAAAAGAACTTGCAAGTCGAGAAAATGAGCTGAGGTCAACAATGCAACAAGTACAACAAGCTCAAGAAGAGTCGGAAAGACGAACCGCAGAAATGTCAAGTATTCTTTCGGCAGTTGACCAAACTCTTCTAAAACTCGAAATTGGAACAGATGGTAGAATAATGTCGGCAAATCAACGATACCTAAGAACTTTTAGCTATTTACAAGAAGAAATAAGGGAACGAAATTTAAAAGATATTCTTCCAGAAAACGAAAAAAGTGAATATGTAGAAATAATAAGAGAACTAAATAGTGGACAAACACATAGAGGAACATATAAATTTATAACCGAAGGAGGAAAAAATGTTTGGCTACTGTCTCAATTTGCCCCAATTATGGGAGCAAATAACAACCTTATTAGAATATTATATCTTGCAATTGATATAACAGAACAAAAAGAAATTGAGGAAAGAAACAGTAAACTACTTGGTGAATCTGTGAATAAAGCAGACGAATTAATGAAAGCTCACTCTGCCGTAAAACAAAACGAAATAGAAATGCAGGATATAATGACCGCCATCGACCAAACTCTAATGAAAGCAGAGTATTCGGTTGCAGGTAATCTGGTTTCTGCCAACGAAAAACATATTACCACAATGGGATATGATTTTGAAAAAACAAAAGGCAAAAATATAAAATCATTTATTCCAGAAGAAGAAGAAGACGAATTTAATAAAGTATGGAATAGAGTGCAACAGGGTGAAATGCAGCAAATTACAGTAAAAAGGACAAGTCAAACTACTGGAAGAAATATATGGTTGTTAAATCAATATACTCCAATTAGAGATAACAAAAGCAAAGTTCTTAAAGTACTTTATCTTGCAATTGATATAACAGAACAAAAAGAAGCTGAAACAAGAAACAATATTTTACTCCAACAAGCAAGAGAAAAAGAAGAGACTTTAATGACAAGTCAAGAATTAATGCGTTACAACGAGCTTGAACTCAAAGGAGTGCTTTCTGCTGTTGACCAAACCCTGATGAAAGCAGAATATTCATCTGCAGGAAATTTACTTTCGGCAAACGAAAAGCACATAACAACAATGGGTTATGATTTTGAAAAAATGAAAGGCAAAAACATAAAATCATTTATCCCTGAAGAAGAAGAACAGCAATTTAATGAAGTTTGGGAAAAGGTAACAAAAGGCGAAATGCAACAAATTACTGTTAAGCGAAAGAATAGTAATGGTAAAACAATTTGGCTGTTGAATCAATATACTCCTGTTTTAAATAAAAAAAATAAAATTATAAAAATTCTTTATCTTGCAAATGAAATAACAGAACAAAAGGAAATAGAAGAGAGCAATAAAAAGCTCTTACAATTAGCTGATAACAAAGAAGCTATACTTGTCAAAGCTCAAAAAAGAATGATGCGAAATGAGAGAGAAATGAAAGGTATTCTTTCGGCAATAGACCAAACATTAATGAAGGCAGAATATTCAAAAGAAGGTATCTTCCTTTCTGCCAACGAAAAACATCACAATATATTTGGCTACGATTATGAAAAGACGGTAGGTAAAAATATAAGATCTTTTATTCCAAAAGACGAAGAAGATGAGTTTATTGAAGTTTGGAAAAAAGTATTAAATGGCAAAATGCAACAAATAACCGTTAGAAGAGAAGATAAAGATAGTAAAACAATCTGGTTATTAAATCAATACACTCCTATTTTAGATAGAAACAATGAAATAATTAAGATATTATATCTTGCCAGTGACGTAACAGAACAGAAAATAAACGAGGAAAGATTACTGAAAAATCAGCAAAAGATGAAAGTAAACGAGCGTGAAATGAACGCTATAATATCTGCTGTTGATCAAACTCTAATGAAAGCCGAATACTCCATAGGAGGGAGGTTACTTACTGCAAATCAAAAACATATAGATATTATGGGATATGATTTTGCAACAACAAAAGGAAGCGATATAATAACTTTTATCCCCGAAAATGAAATAGAGGATTTTATGAAAATGTGGGAAATTGTAAAAACTGGGAAATCTCAACAGCTTACAGTAAAACGAACAAACAGAGAAACAGGGCAAGATATTTGGTTACTAAATCAATATACACCTGTTATAAATGAAAAAAACAAAGTATTTAAAATCCTTTATATTGCAATAGATATAACAAAACAAAAAGAATCGGAAGAAGAACTAAAACAACAAGAAGAGAGTATGAGACTAAATATGGAAGAGCTCTTTTCTGTGCAAATGGAATTAGAAGAAGAGCTTGAAAATTATAAAAATAAAGAAACAGAACTAAAAGAAGAATTTGATACCGAATTGGATAAGAAATATAATGAATGGTTAACCTATTTTGAATAAAAAAAAATATTAAATATTTTTCCAATTATCATCAAGAAGTTTTTTGGATATAAAAAAAACATAATACTCTTATTTTCAGAGATAAATCTTTTTTCATAATTAAATTTATTGCCTTTCATTTGCTTATTTAAAACTTTATTTTTCAAAAAATAAAAAAAAGATTACTTTTGTAAATAATGGTTTATGTAATTTTGAATTAATGGACATAAAACCACACATTTATTTTTAAATACTTAATAAAACCAATATTTTTTATATGATGGTTATTAGACTTTTACGTCAAAATAATTATCAAACAGAAACCAATTAAAAATTTAACACAACACTTTTCCTTATATAAAATTGCTTAAAAAAAATAAAAATATAATTAAAAAAAGTTTTTGGGAACAAATGAGATATGCTATTTACGGAGTAGCATTTGGTTTTGTGTTTCCCTTAATTGCATGGACTATAGACATAATTATTGAAGAAATACCTTTAAAGGGAGACGAATTATGGGAAATGCACATAGACAATCCTGTGCTTTTTATAGTAGATTTAGCACCTATTGTGCTTGCCGCTCTTTTTCATATATTATATAAAAAATCAGAAAAAATAGAAAGAAGACTACAAAAAATAATTACAGAAAGAAACAAAATTATTGAACAAAACTCCGAATTTGCTAAAAAAATTGGAGAGGGAGACTTCTCAAAAGAACTTCAAGTTGCAAAAAATGATATACTTGGAAATTCTCTAATTATGATGAGAAAAAATCTTATTGCAACAAATAAAAGAGAGTCGGAACAAAATTGGATAACAAAAGGAAAAGAACAAATTGGAGATATTCTTCGTTATCACAATAATTTAGAAGAGCTGGCCTATGCTACACTTGTTTCTCTTGTAAATTATACTAACTCGGTGCAAGGAGCATTTTATATTTACGATAGAGATACCAAAATCTTAACAAATATTGCAATATACGCATACAATAGAAGAAAATTCATAAAACAAGAATTTAAAATCGGGCAAGGGCTTGTTGGACAGGCTGCTTACGAAAAAGAGATAATATATAGAAAAGAAATACCAAGCGAATATACAACAATCTCATCAGGAGTTATGAACGATCAAAAACCCAAAACAATACTTTTGTCGCCACTAATTGGAGATGAAAAATTACAAGGAGTTTTGGAGTTTGCATCATTCCAAGAAGAAATACCAGATCAATCAATCCGATTAGTAGAAGAAATTAGTGGAATTATTGCACAAACGGTTTTTAACCTACAAGTTAATACAAGAACAGAGAACTTACTCGGCGAATCTCGTTCTATGACTAAAAGACTTCAAAAAAATGAAGATGAGCTAAGAAAGAATGCAGAAGAGATGCAGAGCAGTCAAATAGAAATAGAAAAAGCAAATAAAAATCTTGCATCTCAAATAGAAGAAGTAGAAAAATCAAGAAAGAGACTATATTCTCTATTAGAAAATGCTTCAGAAGTAATATCAATATACGATGAGAATGGAATTGTTACTTATGAAAGTCCATCTATCAAACATATTTTAGGTTATAATCCTGAAGAATTAATAGGACGAAGTGGATTTAAAAAATACGATGAAGCCGCCAATAAGAAATTAAAAAAAGCTTTTTACGACCTTATAGAAAACTCAAATAGACCAATAACATTAGAATATCAATACAAAAAAACCACAGGAGAAATCTTATGGCTGGAAACTACTGGACGAAATTTATTACACAACTTAGCAATAAATGGAATAATTTTTAACACACGAGATATTACTGTTAGAAAAGTTGCAGAAAAAGCTCAAAGAATGAGTGGACAGATGGAAGCACTATCGGAAAACTCATTAGACATGATTGTTAGGATAAATCCAGATGGACAATTTTTCTACGTAAATCCAACTGCCGAAAAATTTACAGGAGTTGGTAAACGAAATATTGTTAGAAAAACATTAGACCAAGTAGAAATTCATAATGATATTATTATTGTTTTTAGAGATGCACTAACTAAGGTCTTACAAACTCATAATAAGTTTGATACAGAAACAATTTTTCCTAATATTGATAGCAACGAAGAACGAATAGTTCAATTTAATGCCATTCCTGAGTTCAACGAAGAGAATGAATTAGAAACAATATTATTTATCGTTCACGATATAACAGAACAAAAACAAATACAATTAGAAATAGAAGAGAAAAATAAGAGTATTACAGAAAGTATCAACTACGCACAAAGGATACAATCTGCAATAGTGCCAAGCACTAAACATATTTTGCAACACATTCCAAAATGTTTTATCTTCTACAAACCACGAGATATTGTTAGTGGAGACATACCTTGGTTTTTGGAAACAGAAGATTTTACTTACATTGCAGCCGTAGATTGCACAGGACACGGAGTTCCAGGAGCATTGCTCTCATTTATTGGATATTTTTTATTAAATAATATTGTTTCTACACAAAAAGAATTTGATGCAGGAAATGTGTTAGACGCTTTACATGAGGGAGTTAGAAAAACTTTAAAACAAGACAATCCAGATGCAGACGCAAGAGATGGCATGGATATTGCTTTATGTAAAATAGACTATAAAAATAATATACTAGATTACTCAGGAGCACACAGACCATTATATTATTTAGAAAAAGATGCCGAGGAATTAAAACAATATAAAGGAACATCAAAAGCTATTGGAGGACGACCTACTAAAAGAAAAAAGAAAGAAAAAGATTTTCAAAATCATAAAATAAGCTACAAACAAGGCGATAAAATATTCTTCTTCTCTGATGGACTACCAGACCAAATAGGTGGAGAAAAAGGTCGAAAATACAAACCAAGCAGAATTAGAGAAGTTATAATAGATAATAGAAACTTTACAATGTCGCAGTTTGAAAACTACTTTGACAAAGACCTATCCGACTGGAAGGAAAATTACAAACAAATAGATGATATTCTTATGATGGGAATAGAGTTCTAAAAAATATTGAATTTTTAATGTTAAATTTTTAATTGACTAGTATCTAATTAATGAATAACTGAAGTTTCGGAGTTTATAATTAATTGATTATTACGTATATAAT
>JAOZQN010000107.1 GCA_029932195.1 Bacteroidales bacterium
GGATTTGTAAAGCAAATAGAAAATAACAAACCTCTGAAAAATTATCCAGTAAATCTATATAAAAGTATAAACCTGCCGAACAAAATAACAATTTATACTGATAAAAAGGGTTTTTATACATATACTTACGAACTCCCACCATCTTACAGTTATTATGCTTTGTTAGAAACAAAAGGAAATTGTAATAACGAATGGACTAATTATACAGATACTATAAAGTCGTATGAATCAGACTATTCAAAAGATTTTTATATTTGTCATGACTCTCTTTGGTATATGCAAGATTTTATTGTAAACGGTTTTGTTTTTAATGAAGAGACTAATGAACCTGTTGCTAACCATCCTATTTTTATTATTTCAAAGAATCTTTTATCTCAAAATTCAGAAATTTACACAGACGAAAATGGGTTTTTTATTGATACTTTGAAATTTAATATTCAAAATAACTCCGAATTTGATATTAGAACATACAGTTATTGTGACGACAAACAAATTACACATTATAATAATACCGTAACCGCTTTTGTAGGAACATATTATGAAGAGTTTTTAATCTGTGTCAAAGATGATTTACCTTCAGAAGATTGTGATATTTCTTTTTTTTATTATCAAAGTAGAGAAGATTTAAAGGTTTACTTTTTTGATTTTTCTGATAATAATATTACAAATAAAACATGGGTGCTTGGTGATGGAACTACCAAAACAGGAAGTAATATTGAACATACATACAGTGAAGAGGGTGTTTATAATGTGTGTCTTACAGCAGAAACTGATTTAGGTTGCACCGTTGAATTTTGCAAGAAAATAGTAGTAGGAAATAGTTTTGGTTTTACAGGAAAAGTTTATGCTTCGGGGATAGAGTTGCCAGAAGGTATTGTTACTCTTTTTAAATACGAAGGAAAATCGGAAAGTTATAAATATACAAGTTTTGCACAAGTTTCTGATGGAACTTATAATATTGAAGAGATGATTACAGGAAATTACTTATTATTTGCAGTACCTATTTTTGATGTTGATTATAATTATTTTCCGAAATACTTACCAACTTATTTAGGAGAAGAGTATAGTTGGCAAAATGCAAATCCCATTCTAATTGATAGAGAAACAGAGAATTTAGATATCAATTTGTTAAAATATGATGAGATTTTTTATGGACAAGCAGAAATTAGTGGTCATGTAGATTTGAATGAAAATGCTGAAAAAGAACAAATAACAGTTGTTTTATTTAATGAAGAAAATATACCAATGGATTTTCGTATTTTAGATAACGAAAATAATTTCATATTCCCTCAGTTACCTTATGGAACTTACAGAGTTAGAACCGAGTGTGCTGGAAAATATTCAATCATATGCTATATCTCAGTGAGTGATACTGAACCGAATTCTCCTAAAATAAACTTTGTTGTTAATGAAAATGATATAGATTTCTTTGTTGTAAATATTGACTATGTTGTTTCTAATGAAAATATTAACGTCTTTCCAAATCCTTTTTATGATAAAATAAATATTCATTCAAATTTTATTGGAGATAAGAACATAGAAATAGAAATATTTGATATATCTGGAAAATTAATTTATTCTGAAATATCTATAAATAATTATGATAATATTGAACTAAAAGAAGATTTTTCTAATCAATCAAAAGGAGTTTATTTTTTACATATAAGTACAGATAATAAAATAATATATAAACAAAAGCTTCTGAAAATATAGTAAACAATGAATAGTTAATAATGAACAATGAATAATTGGTTTACACCTTGTTCTCCGAATGTTAAAAATAGACTTCTCGGAGTGGACTCGACCTTTTAATTCCTTACCCCAAATGTATGAAAAAAATAGAATTAGAATATATTTTAAAAACTTCCAAAAAATTACTTTATAGTAGAATAAGCACTGCCTCAGGACTTTCAGAATGGTTTGCAGATAATGTAACAATAAATGATAAGAAATTTACATTTTTATGGGACGGATACGAAGAATTTGCCAAAATATCATCAAAGAAAAAAGAGGAGTATGTGAAATTTGTATGGTTAGACGAAGATAAAGAGTATTTTAAATTTAACATACAAGCTCATAATCATAGCAAAGATATTTCTTTAATTATTACTGATTTTATTGAAGATGACGAAAGTCTTGAAGATGCAGAAAACCTTTGGGAAAAACAAATAAGTGTTTTAAAAAGGCAACTTGGTTGTTAGATAAATTTTTTGTATTCAGTCTTATTTTTTTGTATTTTATAAATTCTCCACGCTACTCACAACTGCTTCTACAACTTTTTCTACATCATTTTCTGATAAGTTGTAATAGACAGGCAGGCTAATTTCTCTTGAGTAATTATTGTATGCAATAGGGTAGTTTTCAATATTATATCCTTTATTCTTGTAAAAACTAAACATTGCCAAAGGTTTAAAATGCACATTTACCGAAACATTTTTTTCAAAAATTTTACTAATAATTTTGTTTCGTTGTAATTCTGTTACTCCTTTTATTCTCAAAGGATAAACATGAAAAGAAGACGTTTTTTCTTTTGTTGTAAAAATAGGTAATTCAGCCCAGTCATATTTTTCAAATTCTTTTGTATAAGCCTCAAAAATTTGTCGTCTCTTGATGAGCATATTATTTTCGTATCGTTCCAATTCCACCAATCCCATTGAGGCCATAATATCTGTCATATTTGCTTTATAGCCAGCCTCTATAATATCGTATTCCCAGTTTCCTTTTTGGCTTTTGGCAAGAGCATCTTTGTTTTGTCCGTGTAAAGAAAGAGTGTAAAGATAATTGTAAACACTCTCACTATCAAATTGTTCTGGAAAATTAAAAGCAATTGCTCCACCTTCGGCAGTAGTCAAATTTTTTACGGCATGAAAAGAAAAAACACTTACATCTGTTAAACTTCCTGTTTTTTTGCCAAAATACTCAGCACCAATAGAGTGTGCTGCATCTGATAGGACTAATATTCTTCCAAGTTTTTTCTGAATTTCGTTTGTTGGAACAAATTTTTCTATAATATTTTTATTTGCTACAAGTGTATTTATTTCGTTGTAGTCGCAAGGTAAACCAGCAAAATCTACTGGCATAATAACTTTTGTGTTTTTTGTAATATGTTTTTCTATTTCGGAAAGCGAAATATTAAAATCCTCAGAATTAACATCTACTAAAACTGGTTTTGCTCCACAGTGAACAACTACGTTAGCTGTTGCTGCATAAGTATATACAGGTAATATAACTTCGTCGCCTTTACCAACACCAAACCATCGGAGAACTAATTCTAATCCAGAAGTAGCCGAATTTACACACAAGGTTTTTTTGTTTCCACAAAATTTTGTTATTCGCTTTTCAAATAATTTTGTTTTTGGTCCAGTAGTTATCCAGCCAGATTTTAGAGTGTTTATAACTTCATTAATTGTTTTATTATCAATGCGTGGTGGTGAAAATGGTATCATTTTTTTATTCTTAATAAATTTTTAAAATCTTTAACTTGTTTAGGGGTTCCAAGAACAAAAAGCATCATTTTTTTTGAAATAACAAAATTACTGGGAGGATTGTAAATATATTCTTTGTTTGCTAATTTTATTCCTATTATATTTGCTCCCGATCTTTTTCTTATATTTATTTCTTTTATTGTTCTACCAATCAAGTTATAAGGTAATTCGTAACAAGGAATTTCTTCTAAATTTACAGAATCACCACCTTTTAACATAATGTTTTCTAAAAACTCTATAACATCTGGGTGAGAAACGAGTTTTGCCATTCGTGAGCCTCCCACTTTGTCGGGCATTATTACATTTGTGGCTCCAGCACGTTTTAATTTTGTGTCGGAATGTTCGTCTGACGCACGGCTAATAATTGTCATTTTTTCGTTAAAATCTCTTGCAGTAAGTACAACAAAAAGGTTTTCTGCATCACTTGGGAGTGTTGTTATCAATGCTATTGCTTTATCAACTTTTGCTTTTAACAAAATATCTTCGTGTGAGGAATCACCATGTATAAAATGGAGTAAATCATTTTTATCCTCTTCCTCTTCAATAACCCGTTGTCGTTTTTCTATAACAATAACATTGCGGTTGTCGTTAGTTAATTCATATGCAGCTTGTTTGCCATTACGCCCATATCCACAAACAATAATATGATTTTCAATTTTATCAAATTCTTTGTTCATTTTTCTTTTTTTTATATTTTCTTCAAATTCGCCTCCAAAAAGATAGCCAGTGATATTAGAAATAATATATCCTAACATACCAAAACTAATTAATATTAGAAGTGAAGTAAATAATACACCATTCTGAGACAATGGTTTAACTATTCCAAAACCTACGGTTGAAATAGTTATTATTGTCATAAAAAGAGCATCTATAAAAGTATAATCTTCTATTAAAATATAACCTAAAATTCCAATTGTTATTACTAAAATTAGTAGAAATATGGAAAAGTATATACGATTATTATCTTTTCGGAAAATAAGTAACATTATTCCTGAAGTGTTAAGTTTTTAATAAGTTTATTTCCTATTTGGCATTCTAAGCAACGTTGTTTTTTGCAATATTCGTTGTTTAATTGAATTAATGCTTGCGAATAAAAAGCATTATCTATTTTTATATTAGCTTTTTTCCAATTATTTATAATTGAATTTTCTTCTGGTTTTATACTTTCTAAAAGTTCTAAAGCTCGGTTTTGATAATTTTCGTTAGATTTTTTAATTCCATAAACAAATAGAAATAAGCTAACTGTGTTGATTAAAATATTATTAATTGCTGAGTCGCCTAATTTTTTGCTACGTTTTTTGCTTTCTTTATCAAATAAATAATGAGTTTCCCAAAAGCTGGAAGCCTCTAAATTAAAAAGTTTTTTAATTTCTTCAATATTTTTAATTTCTATTATTTTAGAAAATAATTTTGATGATTTATAAATTAGTTGAGCAAATTGAGCAATTCTAATTGTAGGGAAATTTGGTGGACGAAGTCTCAAAAAAATCCATAAATGATTCTCTATTGCTTTTAACTCAAATTTATTTTTAAGAAATGCGTATTCATTTTTCAATTTTTGATAATAATCTACTTCAAAATTGTTTTCCAACATGCCCGCTTGCCCAAACAACATGGCTTCTATTTGAAAAAGATTATTTTTATGCTTAGATAAATATTTTAAAGGCAATGATTTAGCAAGTAATTCAAATGGCACAGCATTTTTTTTGAAACCAAAATTTTGTGCAATATACTGATAAAAAGTTTCTTCCCAGCTATTATTATTTTGTTTTAGGAGTTGCAATACAATTTCTGATTTTTGTTCCAAACGTTCTATTTGTAAACGACTTAGCCAATGTTTTATCGCAAATTTATCTACATATTCAATTTTGGAAAAACAAGCAATTTTTTGTTTGCTGTTGTAAAGTTCCAGATAATTATTGAGTAGTTGTGGGTCGTATTTTAGTTCAATTGTAGGAATTTGTTTGTTGTTTGTTCTTACTGTTTTTTTGTTATTTTCTACAACAACCTGTAAAATAACATTATCGTAAGCCTTGTCTGTGTTGTGTTTGTGTGCCGTCCAGTCCGACGATTTTATATGAATTTCTACATTTCCTGCCCATATTTGATTTCCAATTTTAATTTTAGCATTAAAAAAATCGGGACCAGCATCGGTGTTTTTTTGTCCTACACCAATTATTTCTACTTTTTCGTTAGTATCGGCAAATAAATCTGTTTTTTCAAATAGATTATTTTCCCAAATAAAATGTAAAAAAATCTCATTCATTTTATATTTGTTGGTTTTTAGTATTTGTCAAAGGTAGAAAAAATAATTAAAAAAAAGCTGAAAAATAAATTTCCAGCTTTTTTATAAATAATATTTTATATACTATTCTTCGTCTTTTTCATCACTTTTTGTAAAAGTTCTTGTTCCTGTAGAAGTTGTATTATCTGTAGCTTTACTCGTCCAAGTTAAGTCTGTGTATTCACCAGTTTCAGAATTGTAACAGTTCTCTTCCCAAGTATGCGTGCCTTCATCTTCTTCATCTCCTGATTTATCATAACTAACAATCAATTCGTTTTTGCTAAGAGTTTCAATGTATAATACATCAAATAAATCAACAAAATCTCCTTCGAAATGTAGTCCTACTTTATCTTTATTTGCATCAATCCAGTTCCAACGACCTGTTCCTTCGCTGTTATTAACTACACCATCTCCATTGTCTTTTCTATTTATTTTTACGTAACAGGTTCCGTCATCGTTAAAAGTTAATTCGTAGGAATATGCGTAAGTTATTGTTGTATCAGATTCTACAGTTGTAGGTTCTCCTTGAGTGTTAATATTTTTGCTTTTTGAATATTCTGTTAAAGTAGTTCCATCATAGCTACTTGTAGATTCAGAAGTATATGTATCTGTATAGCTTTCTTCGTCACAGTCATTTGCTTCATAAGTTCTAACAGTTTTACTATTTCCTGTATAAGACGATGAAGATGTTGTTAAAATCCATGTTCCAAGAATACGTTTTTCTCCGTTTTTAACGTGTTCTTTTTCACAACCAACAAAGATAGAGGCTACAAATAGTAATACAATTCCTAATGCTAAAAATTTTTTTGTTCATAATTTAAAATAAGTTTAAATAAAGTTAAATAAAAAGAATTAATTTTGAGAATGCAAATTTATGTTAAAAATTAAGAACTAAAAAATATGTATTTATTATTTTTACTAAATTAGTATTTATGTTGTTTCGATGTGATTTTGTGTAGTTTTTATTGTAAAATAAAAAATACTTCCTTTGTTTTTTTCCGATTCTACCCAAATATCTCCTCCAAGCAATTTTACCAGAGCATTACAAATTGCAAGTCCGAGACCTGTTCCACCGTATTTACGTGCTGCACCTTCTTCCACTTGGCGGAACTGCGAAAATATTAGTTTATGATTTTCATTGGATATTCCTATTCCTGTGTCTTTTACTTCAAAAAGAATTTGATTTTCGCTTTTTTGTGATATTTTTATCTCAATAGAACCTTCTGTTGTAAACTTAACTGCATTATTTATAATGTTTTGTATAATTTGCCTCAGTTTATAAGGGTCTGAGTAAATATTTGGATTTTTTAATTCTTTTATAATTTTTATAGGATAATTTTTATCTGCATTTTTTATTTGCTCTTCAGAAATAATAACTAATTCACTAACTAATTGATTAATATTAAACAGTGTCTTCTCTATTTTTATTTGTCCTGCCTCTATTTTTGAAATATCTATAATATCGTTGATAATGGTGAGTAATTGTTCGCTGGAATTTTGTATAATTTTGATATACAGTTGTCTTTTTTCCTGTGTCAATTTGCTACTTCCCAGAAGGTCTGAAAACCCAATAATTCCATTCATTGGAGTTCTAATTTCATGCGACATATTTGCCAAAAAAGCAGATTTTAGCCTATCACTTTCTTGTGCTTTATTTTTTGCATTTTTCAAGTCCTCAATCATTTGCACTCTTTCGGATACATTTCTCATTAAAGCAAGGTTTCCTATCCACTTTCCTTTTTCGTCAAAAAGTTTTGCCCCAAGTGCCTCGCAAGTAAAAACATTACCATTTTTGTTTACATATTTAGTTGTATGTATTTTATTTGTGTTTTTTGCTTTTTTATCAAAAATATCTTCTCCTATTTTTACAAATCTATTCTTATCAAAATATAATATTTTTGCCGATTTTCCTATAAGTTCGTCTTTTTTGTAACCAAAAGTAAGTTCCATACCTTTGTTTGCAAGCAATATTTCCCTTTTTATATTTGTAATAATCATGCCATCGGTTATGGCATTAAACATTGTTTCAAATATTTTTTTCTGTTTACTTAGTTCTATTTGATAGTTCCGTCGTTCGGTAATATCCAATATTGTTCCACTTGACAGCACTGCTTTGCCTATTTTATTATATTTATTTTTACCTCTTATATTTATGTGTTTTTGTTTGTTATTCGCTGTAATACTGCATGTTATGTTAAATTCTGTTTTTGTAGCAATTGCTTTCTCATAAGCATCAATTGTCATTTGCCTATCTTTTCTATCTATTTTTTTTATGTAAAGGTCAATAGGTTCGTTTGTTTTTATTCTATCTTTTTCTGTAATTTCAAAAATATTATACGCCTCGTCTGAAAATTCCAATTTTTGCGAAATTAAATTTATTTGCCAATATCCTAATTTTGCAAGTTTTTGTGCATTTTGATACTTTTTCTGATTATTTCCTAGTTGTAAATTCAAATCTATAAGGTCGCCTCTTAATTTTCGTAGCTTATTATTTTGCAGTTCGTGTTCTTTGTATAAATTTTCGTATTTGTTTTTCTGCTCTTTAATTTTAATAGATTTTATAACTATTTCTTTATTATAAATAGATTCCGCCTGTAGTTTTGTATTCTTTTTTGTTATTTTATTTATATAGATGTAAAGTATCGAAAGAAAAACAATAAAAAACATTATTATAAAATACAATATTTTCATGTAATTTTCTGCATGTTTTATTGTTTTTTTATAATCTTTATAAATAGATATTGAAAAAAGATGCCTATCTATTTCTATGGGGCAATAAGCTATAAGGTATTTATTATTTTCTGGAAAATCAATAAAAGAGCTTCCTCTGTTCCCTTTTGCTATAGAATCTAAAGTATTATCATATTTAAGCCACTTGTATTCTGGAAAATCTTTTTTATTTATTAAAAAATTTTCAACAAAATTTCTATCAATTTCAAAAGATGGAATATTATTAACATATTTTTTATCTTTACAAATAAAAGTAACAATATTATCTTGTTGATGTAGTATAGAACTATATTTTGTTATAAAATAATTAACAGAAACAGTTGTGGTAATTATTCCTTTAAGTTCATAATTTTCAAAAATAGGGAAGTATACTAGAAAAATAGGTTCTCCTTTTTTATTTAACTGGACTTTTGAAATATACCTTTTATTATGTTTTTTTATAAAATTAATTGCAAATAAAATACTATCTCTGTTTGCTTCAAATATTTGATTTTCGTGTTTGTGGATTGTATTACCTTCTGTATCTAAAATTAAAATAGAATTTATCCCATTTTTGTGCTTTTCCAAAAAATTTTCAATTGGGCAATACGGACTTTGAGCTAAATTATCATTGTGATTTGTAACCATCTTATTGACAATGGGATTGCCTCGCAAATACCCTATCATTTCAATATATTCAATAATCAAATGTTCTATTCCATTTGCGGTTATTTCTGTTTTTTCCAATAAACTATTTTCAGCATTCGAAATAATTTGTTTCTTATAACTGTCATTGTTCCAGAGCATTAAAGCAATGGAGCTACTAAAGAATAAAAGAACAAATAAGAACATTATTATTATTCTTTTTGAAGGTATTTTTATATTTTTAAACATTTGTTATTTGTTTTTAGTATCTTAATCCTGAAATATTCAACACTTTCCAACGTGCTATTTTTATTGCCAAAGGCAATAAAAACAGCACTTGGAAACGTGTTGCCTTGATAGTCAAAGCTTTATGTGGGTAGCCCAACACTAAACAGCACATCATTATTGACAATCCTCAATTTTTACTTTATCCAAATAGCTTGCTATTTACTCAAAAATAAAACTTTGCGGTTATCAATATTTAACGCACATTTCAGTATTTCATTACTCAATTTTATGAATAATAGTGGTTAAGTAACCATTTCTTAGAGCAGTATGCTGGTTAATGGTAGAGGTTTTAAGTTTTCTTCTCCACTTTAATAATACAAATATAGTGCAAAAAATAACAAAGTTTGATATTCATATTTAAAAACACCAATTTTTTTATTGAAAATTTGCAAATAAAAAATAAATATTTAAGTTTGCGACTTAATTCAAACAGGGGTGCCTTAAAATTACGGGCTGAGAACATACTCTTTGAACCTGACACAGGTAATGCTGACGTAGGGAAAAAACAAGCCCCCGTCCCCCAAAGGGGGAGAAAGAGTATTTCTCATAAAATTTTATTTATTAATCAGCCTAAATCTCAAAATGAGATTTTAAAAATCCCCCTTTGGGGGACTTAGGGGGCTTTTATTTTTTTTAACATGAGAAAATCAATTTTATTAATTTTAGTATTTTTAATTTCAATTTCTGTTTATTCGCAACACACAATAAGTGGAACAGTTACAGGAGATGATGGAAGCAAATTAGGAGGGTGTATTATTTCTGCAAGTAATAATACAGTTACAGCAAATGAAGACGGTTTTTATGAAATAAAAAACTTAAAATCAGGAAATTATCGTATAGAATGTAAATCTTTTGCTTATGAGAGTAAAATAATTGAAGTAAACTTGGAAGAAGATAAAACAATAGATTTTATTTTGAAAAATGTTGTAATTTACGAACTCGGCTATGGAGAAGAGCTTGAAGATATTGTAGTTCGTGGAACTCGTGCAAACGAAAAAACTCCCGTGGCATACACAAACGTAGGTGGCGACGAAATTGAAAAAAGCAATCTTGGACAAGATATTCCTTATTTGTTGAAATTAACTCCCTCGCTTGTAGTTAGTTCTGATGCTGGGACAGGTGTTGGTTATTCGCAGTTTAAAATTAGAGGAACAGATATGAGCCGAATAAATGTTACTCTCAACGGAGTTCCGCTCAACGACTCTGAATCGCACGGAGTTTGGTGGGTGAATATTCCAGATTTTGCCTCATCGGTAAATAATATTCAGGTGCAACGAGGAGTTGGAACTTCCACAAACGGAGCGGCGGCTTTTGGAGCATCGGTAAATTTGATGACTACGGCAATTGAGAAAAAAGCCTATGGCGAAATTAGCAATACTTTTGGTTCGTTTAACACTCGTAAACACACAGTTAGAGCAGGAACAGGTTTAGTAAACAACCATTTTACTTTTGACACCCGCCTCTCAAAAATTTCTTCCGATGGATATATTGACAGAGCTTGGTCAGACCTTAAATCGTATTATGTTTCAGGAGCTTATCATGGGAAAAATACACTTGTTAGAGGAATAATTTTTTCGGGACTAGAAGAAACATATCAAGCATGGTATGGTGTGCCACAGGAATATTTGGATACCAACAGAACATACAATCCTTACTCCTACGAAAACGAAATAGACCACTACCAACAAACTCATTTTCAGCTTGTTTTGGCTCAAAAATTCAACAAAAATTTAATTTTCAATTCTACTTTGCATTATACAAAAGGTGGAGGATACTACGAACAATTTAAAGGTGGTGAAGATTTAAGCGATTATTTAATTGACCCAATAATTGTTGTGAACGACACTATTTTAAGTTCGGATTTAATAAGACGCAAACAGCTTGATAATGACTTCTATGGAGCAACATTTTCTTTAAATTATAGTACAAAAAAAATAGATGCAACTCTTGGTGGAGCATGGAATAAATATGAAGGTAGCCATTTTGGAAATATAATTTGGATGCAGTATTCTGGTGATACTCAAATAAATAGAGAATGGTATAGAAGCACAGGAGATAAAACTGATTTTAATATTTTTGCAAAAATAAATTATCAAGTTATTGATAAAATAAATCTTTTTGCAGATGTTCAATATAGGCAAGTTGATTATAAAATTGAAGGTAATGATGATGATTTGCGAGATATTTCTCAAGAACACAGTTTTCCATTTCTTAATCCCAAAGGTGGTTTAATGTTTGATATTTCGGACAAGCAAAAAGCATATTTTTCTTTTGCCATAGCTAACAGAGAACCAAAGCGTAGCGATTTTACCGACGCAGAAATTGATAAAACTCCAACTTTTGAAACTCTTTACGATTACGAACTTGGTTATAAATTTAATTCTGATAACTTCCTGTTTAACACCAATTTTTATTATATGGATTATAAAAATCAGCTAATAATGAACGGCGAAATTAACGATGTAGGTTCGCCAATAATGATAAATGTTCCAGAAAGTTACAGAGCAGGAGTTGAAGTTGTTGCTGGCATAAAACTTTTTGATAGAGTTGATTGGCAAGCAAATATGACTTATAGCCAAAATATTATTCGCAATTTTAGTGAGCATGTTGATAATTGGGATTATTGGAGCGACCCAGAAAACGAGCCTTATCAAATGATTGAAAATGTGGGAGATGTAGAAATTCCTTTTTCGCCTGCAATTACTGCAAGTAATATGATTTCTGTAAAAATATTTAAGCCACTTTCGGTAGATTTTATAACCAAATATGTTGGCAAACAAAGTATTTACGCAGGAAAAGAACAGGTCTATTTTCCTGAAAAAGAAAAAGATTATTTAGATGCCTATCTTGTAAATGATATTAGATTAAATTTGAATTTTAAGACAAAACATATTCGTGAAATCAATTTCAATTTACAAGTAAACAATGTTTTTAGCGAAGAGTATGAAACTTTTGCTTGGGCATATCGTTATTACACAGCTGGAAATTACGGAATTATGGACGGATATTTTCCGCAAGCAAAAATTAATTTCATGGGAGGCTTAACCTTGAAATTTTAATAAACACATACACACACACACTTTCCAACGTGGTGCAACCACATGGAAACGTGTGCTTGTGGGGATTAATTACTAAGATTAAAGTCTTTCTTTTAAAACTTCTTTTACCCACGAGACAGCTTCATTTTCTCCTTCAAAAAGCCGTGTGTTAATTTTAGGTTTATTAAATCGGAGATACATATTACCAAGTGATTTTTGAAACTTAGAATTTATTATAACTGCAATACATAAAACGGTTTCTTTGTTATTGGCTGCAAAATAACTACGAGCTTCTTTGCTCATAAATAACATTTCTTTTGTGTTTACTATGTTTGCAAGTGTTTCATTTTTAGATGCTCGAATAGAATCCATCACTTCTTTTGCAGCTTCAAGATTAATAGTAGAACCTCTTTTAAATACTAATCGCAAAATTTTTTCTTGGTCGTTGTATTCTACTTCAAATATTTTGTTTGAATATCCATTTTTCATAAGTAAATTACTTTTAACCTGCTTATTGCTTGTTTTATGTTTTTAGTAGATAACCAATTTAAAACTAAAATTTAAAAACTAAACACTATCTTAAATATCTGCTAAAAAATTATTCAAAGGAGATTTTTCTTCTAAAATTTCACCAGCCGTGTTTTGAAAATCGGCAGCTGTATATTCCATTTCTTGTAAATATTCTCTAACATCAGGTTTTATTTTTGTATTAAAAACACTTTCCATTGCCTTGTTCTCAAAAATAGTTATACTTGCTCCAAAAACGATAAATAGCACTAAGCCAGATACTACTGCAAAAATAATTACCAATATTTTATCTGTTTCTATAAAAGAACGATACATTAAAAATGAACTTGCCATCCAAATAACAGAAAGTATAAAGAAGACAAAAAATGTTTTTCCGTCTGCCTTCTTTTTTGCTTTTTTTAGCATATTTTCTACACTTTTCACATAATTAGATAGTCCTTTTTTATCTTGTTCCGAAAGGTTAGATCTTTTAGGCATAGGTGCATTGCAAGAAAAACATCGTTCTTCTTGGTTCACGTTATCTGCTCCACAATATTTACATTTCATAAGTTTTTAGTTATAGTGTTTTTTAGATATTGGCTTTTGGCTATTGGTTATTGGCTATATTGGTTTTTAGATATTGGTTATTGGCTATTGGCTTAGTTTTTTGTCGCTTTGCGAAGCCAACTGCCAAAATCCAACTGCCAAAAGCCTATTTACTTGCGAGCCAATTTCTTGCGTCTTCCATACTGTCGAAATATGCAAATTCTATATTTCCTTCATCTTCTGCCTTTTCGTTAGTTTGTTCTGCTGTAACTTGTCCAAAAATATCTTTTGCTAAAACAAAAGCATAATATTTTAGTCCAGCTTTTTCTGCTTTTGGAAACCATTCTGTTTTTGTCCACTCTTGATTTTCTACTTTATTCATTGTTAAATCAGTAGTATCATTTAGCGTTTTATATGCTTTATGTTTTTCTAATTCTACGTTAATTGAGTTTGCAATTAGTTTAAACTCTTCAAGATTTGGTGTTCCTGAAAATTTAACTATTACACTTTTAATTTCCCTGTCATAATATGCTTTTTCCATTTTTTGTAATTTTATTAATTATTTACTGAAGTTTCGGAGTTGTAATTAGCTGGTTGTGAACACATTACAAA
>JAOZQN010000108.1 GCA_029932195.1 Bacteroidales bacterium
AATACAAAAATAGCCTCTTAAAAAGTGTCGTTTATATATGATTACCTACTTACTTGAAGATTATAATTATATGATTGAAGATTATATTTTGAACAAACAAACTTTTACAAGAGAAAAAGGAGCAATTGAAGTGGACGTGTTTTTTTGTGATAACTCACAATTAAATTTCAATGAGGTTGTAAACACAAACTGAAATGAGAAACAAAAATATTCTTATCATTACATGGATAAAAATAAAAAACTTATATTTAGATATGATAATGTTGCTCATCACAGAAAAATTAGCACGTTTCCACATCATAAACATATAAAAAATGGAGTTATTGCAAGCGAATAGCCTGGTTTACAACAAATACTTGACGAAATAGAAAAAAACAATTCAATATTTTGATAATTTATTAAAAAAATAAAAAAGATGAAGAAAATCAAATTTACATTAATAATTCTATTATTAACTATGTTCGTAACTTATGCACAAAAAGGAGAAGTAACAAGTTCGCAACTTTCGGAAATAAGAGAGTCGTTTAAAAAAGATGCAAATTCCACTGCACTGATTAATGCGGTGAGTAATAATAAGTTAAATGACTTAGCTCTAAATAGGGAAGGGGTTGGTAAAATAGATCATAACTTTAAATATCAAGTAGATGTATCTGGAATTACTAATCAAAAAAGTTCGGGACGTTGCTGGATGTTTACGAGCTATAATGTTTTTAGACCGCAAGTTATGGAAAAATATAATATCAGTAAGTTTGAATTTTCTACCAACTATCTCTATTTTTGGGATATGTTCGAAAAATCAAATATGTTTTTGGAGCGTATAATTGAAACTGCCGATAAAGATATTTACGATAGAGAAGTTCACAAACTTTTTGACAGCCCAGTTGGCGACGGTGGTGCATGGAACACATTTACTAATCTTACAAATAAATATGGAGCAGTTCCAAAATCAGCAATGCCAGAGACTTACAGTAGTGAGCATACTTCAAATTTTACCAAAATTTTAAAGGAAAAATTACGAAAAGATGGTATAGAATTACGAGAGATGGCAGAAAAAAAAGCATCTAAAAAAGAAATTGAAGCAAAAAAAATAGAAATGCTAAAAGATGTTTATCGTATTTTAGTTCTAAATCTTGGAGAACCACCTGTAGAATTTCAGTGGAGATACAAAGATAAAGACGATAAAATTTCAGAATATAAAAAATACACACCAAAAAGTTTTTGGGAAGAGGCAATTGGAGCAAATTTAGATGATTTTGTTATGTTTATAGATGACCCAAGTAGAGAATATTATAAACTATATGAGGTTGATAATGACCGTAATGTAAGAGAGGGAATAAATTGGACTTTTATTAATTTGCCAGCTGCAGACCTCAAAAAATATGCTTTTGAATCTATAAAAGATAACCGAGCGATGTATTTTTCTTGCGACGTAGGAAAACAATTAAATAGTAAGGCAGGTTTCTTATCCTTAGATAATTATGACTATGAATCGTTGTATGGAATTGACTTAGAGATGACTAAAAAACAACGTATGATGGCACATCAAAGTGGTTCGTCTCATGGCATGGCACTCGTGGGAGTGGACGTAGATAAGGACGGGAATTTTACAAAATGGCAAGTAGAAAATAGCTGGGGAGCAAGTAGCGGAGACAATGGATACCTTACTCTCACAGATGGTTGGTTCAACGAATATATGTATAGACTGGTTATAGAGAAGAAATATCTTGATGAAAAAACACTCAAAATATTGAAACAGAAACCTACAAAAGTGCCTTATTATAATCCTGCTTTTTTTATGGATAAATAAAAATATTTGAAAAAACATTAAAATTCGTTAAAATATTTTTACCTTTGTAGATATTATTTGATGTATATTAATTTTTAAAATATAGAACATGAAAAATTTTATTTCAATAATTACAATAATAGCGGTCTTCTCTTTATTTTTATTTGGTTGTACGGGAGATGGAGAAGATTCTAATACTAAAATAGAACCAACATTTGATGAGTTGGCTTTTTTTGAAGGTATAGACCAAACAAATGTTACGGCAATAAATGAAGTTGTAGAAGGTTTTAGTTCTCCAATAGAAATGGCTGCTTTAATGAAAAATTATCATATTCCTTTTTCTAAAGATTATATGGCAAGCACCAAAATTATAGATGATTATCCTACAAATTTAAAAAAAGCCATAGGGCTTGGAATTTTGAGTGCAGATTTGGGTTATCTTAATGTTTATGAGAAAAAAACATCTATGATAGATTATCTTTTATCTATAAATAATTTGGCTGGTGATTTGCGAGTAAGCCAGTTTTTTGATTTCCAAACATTAAAAAAATTGGTAACAACAAGTGATAATATAGACTCTCTAATGTTTTTATCTGTAAATAGTTATCATCAAATAGATGCTTATTTCCGACAAACAAAAAGAAGTCATTTAAGTGTTTTGAGCGTAACAGGAGTTTGGTTAGAAAGTCTTTATTTAATAACACAAGTAGCTAATGATAATGAATTTAAGAATTTCAAAGACCAAATAGGGAGTCAAAAAGAATTATTAGATAAGTTGGTAGATATTATGAATATATATGAAGGACACCCGTATTTTGATAAAATAATTGTAGAATTTAAGAAGTTGCAAGAAGCTTATAGTGGTGTTTCTATAGAGGTTGTGAAAACAGAAGGAAGAATAGAAATAACAGGAGATATTGTGGTTATTTATCCAGACGAAGAGACAATCATAACTATTTCTGATGAAGATCTAGCTGAAATTATAAAGGTTACTGCAAAAACAAGAAATGCAATAATTGGTTTGTAAATAATTGTATAACAACAATAAAAAAGTAGAGATAAGGTGTGCCTTGTCTCTGCTTTTTTATTGTTATTTTTTTCTTCCCATCAAGGAATTAGCAAAATCTATTAATAATTGTTTCTTATTGCTTTCTAATTCTAAACTATCTATATTTTTTAATGATTTTGAAAAATATTCTTTAATTTTATTTTCAGTTAATTCTTTTATTTTTAGATTATTGTATATCTTTTTAACCTCAATAATCTTATTTTCGTTTTTAATGTTTTGATTATTCAAAAGAGAAATTAAATTTTCTTTTTCTGTGTTTTTTGATAATTTTAAAGCAGTTATAAGAAGAAAAGTTTTTTTATTTGTGATAATATCATTTCCAACTTTTTTCCCAAAAATTTCGGTATTTCCAAAAGTATCTAAAAAATCATCTTGCAATTGAAAAGCAAGACCAATATTTTGTGCATAATTATAAAGCAAATCAGCTTCCTTCTTAGATGCTCCACCAATTATTGCACCTATTTTTAACGAGCCAGCCAACAAAACAGAAGTTTTTAATCTAATCATTTCAAGATATTCTTCAATAGTAACATCTTTCCTATTTTCAAAATCCATATCGTATTGCTGACCTTCGCAAACCTCCAACGCAGTTTTGTTAAATAACTTTATTACTGGTCTTATTACATCTTTTGGTAAATCTGTAAATAACTCAAAAGCAATTATTTGCATAGCATCACCCGAAAGAATTGCGATATTTGAATTCCATTTTTTATGAACAGTTGCTTGCTTTCGTCTTATTTCCGAATTATCCATAATATCATCGTGCAAAAGCGTAAAATTATGGAATATTTCAAGAGCTAAAGCTGGTTTTATCGCATCTTCAATACTTTCACTATATAGCTGACAACCAAGAAAAACCAAAGCAGGTCGTAGTCTTTTTCCTCCTGAGGAAAGCGTATATTTTATTGGCTCGTAAAGTTCTTTTGGAGTATCAGGAAGTTCTAATTTTTCAAGCTCTTCGGATATTATTTCTTGATATTTTTTAAGAAAATTCATTTTATTAGGCATATTTCCACTATTTATTTGTCAATATTTCAAGATTGTCTATTCTTGCAAAATCTTTTTTATTTAATGTTGCCAATTTATAGTTATTTTTAATTGCTGTTGCCGCAATTAAAATATCATCTGTCCCAACTAAATTATGTTTTTGCTTTAGCTTTTTATAAATTTCAGAAGCTATTTGTGAGCATTCGTTATCAAATGATAAAACTTTGTTTTGTTGGAAAAAACTTATCCAAAATTCATCTCTTTTCTTATCTCCTCTTAATATTTCATATTTTACAATTGCTGGGATTGTAAATTTATATTTATCAGAAAGTTCAAATAAAAAAGTATTTTGTTTATCCTTACTAAGTAGTAAGACAAAAGGTTCTTAACAATTATTTTAATTAATTGATTTTCAGGTGTCCACCAATCGTAAATCGTAAATTTAAAATTGTCAATCTATTTATGATAAAATTCTATTAATATCCCTGTGTCTAAACAAATTATTTCCATTGGTTAAAATCTTGTTTTTTTTCTAAATAAAAATCATAATCTTCATCGGTCATTATTGGTGCCGATAATAAAAAATCTTGAAAATCAGTTAATTCTTCTTCTTTTTCTTTTTTTACATATTCTTTTTTATACGGAAATATAATAATTTCCACATATTCAGAACTAAAATCTAAGGGCAAAGTTAAATTTAATTCTCTATTTTTTATTTTAACAACCTCTCTAATTGCTTCCATATTTTTATTATTTATTTAATAATTCATAATTATATAAGGTGTTTATTTTCAGTTTTATAAATTTAAACTAAGTCATACAAAAGCTTCTTAACAATTATTTTTCATTAATTAATTTATTTTCAGGTGTGTCCACCAATCGTAAATCGTAAATTTAAAATTGTCAATCTACTTATTTATTCACAAGCTGTCCGCAAGCGGCATCAATATCTTCACCTTTACTTTTTCTGATATTTACTATCATGTTTTTACTATTTAGTAAATTTACAAATCTACCCAAGCTGTCCCTATCTGATTTTTGAAACTTGCTGCCACTTATTGAATTATATTCAATTAAATTTATTTTTACAGGAAAACTTTTACAAAAATCTGCAAGTTCATGAGCATCTTGAATAGTGTCGTTTATTCCGCTCATCATTAAATATTCAAAAGTTATGCGAGTGCCAGTTTTTTTATTGAAATATTTAAGAGCGGTAGTTAATTTTTTCAAAGAATTAGTTTTATTAATTGGCATAATTGAACTTCTAATCTGTTCATTAGCAGAATGTAATGATATAGCCAAATTAAATTTGACATTATCATCGGCAAGTTTTCTAATTTTTTCGGCAATTCCAGCAGTAGAAAGAGTTATCCGTGAAGGAGCCATTGCTAACCCATTTACACTCACAATTTTATCTATTGCAGAAATTGTATTTTCGTAGTTCATAAGCGGTTCGCCCATTCCCATTAGCACGATGTTTGTGAGTTTGCGTTTGAATATTTTTTGAGCCTCCTCGTTTAATAATGCCGCTTGCTCATAAATTTCGCTTACCGATAAATTTTGTTTAAAACCCATAGTTCCAGTTGCACAAAATTTACATTTCAAAGTACAACCTACTTGCGATGATATACAGGCAGTTATCCTGCTTTTACTCGGTATCAAAACGCCTTCCACCAACGAGCCGCTAGCAAGTTCGAAAGCATATTTTACGGTTTGGTCTTTGCTCACTTGTTTGACTACTATTTTTAGCGAATTAAATTCGTATTTTTTTGCAAGTCGGTCTTTCAATCGAATTGGGATATTTTTCATATCGTCGAAACTTCCTGCATTTTTTTTCCAAATCCATTCGTATATTTGTTTTGCTCTAAATGGTTTTTCTCCATGAGCCTCAATTACTTCCGTTAATTTTTCTAACGATAAATTTTTTATATCTTCCATTTTATTTATTTAGTTATCTTTGACTTGTAAGTCATTTTTTTTTAATATTTATATTTTATTATCATATGTTCATCAAAAATTGTCCATCTATTTACAATACTTATCCAAATAAGCCTGTGCATTTTTGTAGCCAAGTTGTAGGGCTGTGTTAAAATCTTTGCAGGCTTGTTCTTTTTGTCCTGTTTTTAAGAGAGTTACACCTCTGTTAAGGTATGCAAAACTATATTGCGGATTTATTTCTATTGATTTATTAAAGTATTGCAAGGCAAGGTCATATTTTTTTTGTTGGTCGTATAAAATTGCCAAATTAAAATACGTAGCCTCGTCATTGCTCTTTATTTGTAATGCTTTTTTGTAATCTTTTTCTGCTTTTTTATAATTATCTGTTAAAAAATAGGCATAGCCTCTGTCTGCATAAGCCTGTGAGTTTAAGCTGTCTAACTCAATTGCCGTATTAAAATTAGTAATTGCCAAATTTATATTTTGTAATTTTCCATAAATAAGCCCCACACGTGAATATGCTTGCGAATAGTTTGGATTAATTTTTATTATATCATTAAAAATTTCAATTGCCTCGTTGTAATATTTTTTTTCTTGTGTATAATCGGCACGTTTTTCTAAATTATCTGCATTGCTGATTAAATCTGTAATTATTTGAGGATATTTGCTTCCCAAAACCTGATAATCGGATTTTGCTTTTTCTGGCTCTTTTCTTTGCTCATAAATTTTTGCCCTGTAGTAATAACAGGTATATAAATCTGGTTGAGTTTTTAATTGTAAATTAAAATCATCAAGTGCTTTATCCAATTCATTTATAGAGAAATACGAAAATCCACGATGAAAAAATACTTGATTATAATCTGGTTCTAATTCTAATGTTTTATTAAAACTTTCAATCGCCTTATCGTATTTCCCTCTGTTTTTTTGTGTTACTGCAAGGTTAAAATATGCTTCTACAAAATTTGGTTTTAGCGAAATTGCAAGCTCATAATTTTTTATAGCTTTATCCAACTGACCAAGCATTACTCGTGCATTGCCAATATTAGAATAAACATTTCCATAGGTAGAATCTATTTTTACAACTTCTTTAAAATCAGCAATTGCACCTTTTGCATCGCCAATTTTTGCTTTTGTAACTCCTCTATTTGAAAAAGCTCCAATATTATATTTGTGCAAATTTGTTGTAGAATCGTAATCTGCTATTGCTTTATGATAAAATTCAAATGCTTTTTCCTTATCATCAACTTCTTTGTCGCCAAGCAGTTGATAGTGATTTCCTCTGTTGTAATAAGCAATTGTTATGTTGTCATATTTTTCTAGAACATCGTCCCAAAAAGTTATACTATTTTCAAAAACTGAATTTCTTTGGAATGTAAAAACCGACAAAAATAAGATATAAATAATTAGAACAAAACCTAATAGCTGTTTTATTTTTGGATTATTTTTTATCAATTTAAAATAAAAATGTGCAATTAAAATATTAACCGCAATTGATGGAATATAAGTATAATGTTCTGATATAATGAAGTTTTTGATATTTAAAACAAGAACCATATTTATTGTAAAAAATAAGATTCCAAAAACTATAACTTTTTGTTTTTTGATAAAAGAATAAATAAGTGCGGCAATAATTCCAATTACTGCAACTGGATACAAATAAAATTTTAGTGGAATAGCATCACCTGGATTTGTTGGATATGGGTGAATAGCAGATAGTTGTTGTGGAACAATTAGCTTGTAGATATATTCTGCAAAGCTATAATTTATGAAAATAAAAGTCTCCAAAAAGGAATAGGCATCGCCTGTTTTTGCTATTTTGTCGGGGTTGGAAATGTTTTCGGCAAACGGTTCGCTTGTGCCTGCGGCTATAACGGCAAGGATTCCAAAAATTAACGACAACGCAAAAAACGGTATTTTTTCGTTGATTGTGCGTTGCTTGAAAAAGTTTTTATTTTTGAAAAAAGTTAAAATTCCTTCTTTTGAGAAATCCACTCTTGCTGTTAAATAATCTATAAAAATTAAAACTATTGGCAATACAACAGCCTGTGATTTAGATAATAACGATAGTAAAAATAAGAATAACGATAAAAAATATAGCTTTAAATCTTTATTATTTGTGTAAAATAAATAGACAAGTAAAGAAGCCAAAAAATACATTGTAAACAACACGTCTTTTCGTTCTGCAATCCAGCTAACAGACGCAATATGAAGTGGATGCAGGGCAAATAGAAGGGCAGTAATTAATCCGTATAATTTAGAATTTTTGTTGTCAATTTTGCTAAATAATTTTGCTATAAAAAAGAATACGAGAAGCGAATTTATAACATGTAAAATAACACTATGCAAGTGAAAAATCTCTGGAGATTCCAGTCCTCCTATCTGAAAATCAATCATGTAGGATAGCATTGTGAGTGGAATATACATTACAAAATAGAAGTCGGAAAAATAGAGCTTTATGTTTTGCCAATTAAGTTCTAAGTTTGGATTTCCTGTAACATAACGGTCGTCGTCCCAGTTTACAAAATCGTTGTTAATTGCTGTGGAATAGACAATTAACGTAAGAATTATCACAAGTGCAGGGAAAATGTATTTTGAATATTTATTTACATAAAATAAAATATTTTCAGATTTTTCAATATCTTTTTCCTTCTCGTTGTCTTGATGTTCTAAAACCTTTTCTTCAATAAAATCTTCTTCTTTTATTTCCTCTTTTATTATTTTTTCTTTTTCAGAAATAGGTTTATCTATCTTGTTCTTATTACGCTTGTGCGAATAACTATTTTTCTTTTTTTTGTATTTATTTAAGTTGGATAAATTTTTTGCCATATTTTTTTATAAATATCAATAATTAAGAAACAACAGTCTTCAGCTACAAAAATACTAGGATTTAATTACTGAAGACTGTAGACTGAACGACTGCCGACTGTATTATTGCATATCTTTCATTATATTTACTGCTTCCTTAATATAGTTGTCTTTTTGAAGACCTTTTTGCCAACTTTCGTAGCTTGCTTTTAGAATTGTGTCGGTTTGCATTAAAGTTAGGTCGTCGTTTAGCAAATAAAAATTAAGATCTGTTTTATATTTTTTGAGACTTTTGACTTTTTTTATAGCTTCATTTCTATCTTTTTGTTCTGCCTGATAATCAGATAATTTAATTGAAAACTTTGTTTTATCTCGCTGTTTTTTTAGTCTTTGTGCGTTTTGGTCTATAATATCAAAAATTGTATCCTTCTCCATTCTTTCCTGACTGTTTTCCAATACTTTATCAAAATCATAAGTTCTATCCCATTTTTCGTAAGAAGCAACACTTATTTTATCCCAACCCAAAACATGGTCAAGTTCTTTTTCACCAGTTTCAATATACGAGTAAGAATCTTTGAAAATAATATCAGGAGTAACTCCTTCTAACTGAGTTGTTCCACCGTTTATTCTGTAAAATTTTTGGGTTGTGATTTTTACTACACCAAGAGGTTTTATATCATCACTTTGTCTTATTGCATCATCTAAGTCTTTGAATTGTTGGACAGTTCCTTTACCATGAGTAGTTTTTCCTCCAAAAACTATTGCTCTTTCGTAGTCCTGCATTGCGGCGGCTAGAATTTCGGAGGCCGAAGCACTGAAAATATTTACCATAACAAGTAATTTTCCGTCGTATTGAATTTCTTTATCTCGGTCTTGGAAAACGTATTTTTTTTGTCGGCGACCTTTCACCTGCACGATAGGACCTTTTTCTATAAATAAACCCGACATTTCCACAACATCTTGGAGAGAGCCTCCACCATTATTTCGCAAATCAAGGATAATTCCGTCCACGTTTTCGTGTTGCAATTTTTCTACTTCTTTTTTTACGTCTTCTGCACAACGTCTTCCGTTTTGATTGTTAAAATCTGCGTAAAATTTTGGCAAATAAATAAATCCTATTCTTATTGAGCTGTCCTTATCAGTTATTATAGTGGATTTTGCGTAAGTTTCACCAATTAAAACTACGTCTCTAATTATTGGAATTACTTGAGTTGAACCATCAATTTTTTCTACGGTAAGTCTCACTTCTGTCCCTTTTTTACCTCTTATTAATCTTACGGCATCGTCAAGTCGCATTCCTACTACGTTTACAGGCAATTCTTCTGCTTGTCCTACTTTTACAATTTTGTCTTCAACTTCCAAATCACCCTGTTTCCAGCAAGCACTTCCTGGAACAATTTTCATTACTTTTATATAGCCCTCTTTTTGTTGCAAAGTTGCTCCAATTCCTTCTAATTTCCCCGACATAGAAATATCAAAATCCTCTTTTGCTTTTGGAGGAAAATAGGAAGTGTGAGGTCCAAAAACACTTGCGATTGCATTCATATAAGAAGCAAAATGGTCGTCTCTGTTTAATTGTTCAAGTCGCTCAAACCAGTCATTATAAGTTGTTAAAACCTCACTTCTTGCTTCTTCTTCTAAAATTTTATTTTCTTTATATTCAAAAGTTGTGTCGTTTTTGGCTTTTGCATCTTCTCTTTGTTTTATTGAACTTGCATATTTTTGTAAGGTTGTATATTTTAAATATTTACGCCATTCCTCATACGATTCTTTTTCATTTTTAGGGAATTCTCTTTTTTCAGGATCAAGCTCAATAAATTCTTTTTTTGTGAAATTAAAAGGCTTTGCTAATATTTTTTTATAATATTCTATAACTTCTTTTTGTCTAACATCTAAAAGTTCTAAAGAAAGATCAAAAAAGGCAAAAGTTTGAGCTTCAATCTGATTATCTATTTTCGTTTTATATTTTTCCAATTTTTTGATGTCTGATTTTAATAAAAATCGTTTTCCAAAATCAATATTTTCCAAATACATATCAAATACTTTTTCGGAGTAATCATCATCAATTTCAATATCTTGAAAATGATTGTATTGTATTAATTTTGAGACTAAATTGACTATAACCTTCTCTTTATCATCGTTGTTAAAAATACTAAACGACAGTATTGTGGTTAATAATATAACAACTGTAACAACTGCAAAAATTTTACTTCTATTTTTCATTTTATTTTATTTATTAAGTTAATGGGTTTAGATTCCGAGAACATCAGCTCCTTGTTTAAATACTATATCTTTTGGAATATTATGAGAATTTGTTTTGTCAATAATCTTTTGTAATTGTTTTGATACAGTGCCATATTCGTTGATAAAATCGGTAGCCTTTTGATAGTCTCCATTTCCTTGATATGTGAGTATTATTTTCGTAAATTCGGTTGTAAGTTCTTTCATTTTTTTATAATCTACTTTAATTTGTTCATTTTCTGTGAATATTATTGCACCATTTTTCTGATAATAATTAAAACAAATTAAACTTGCTTTTGCATAATCGTTTGAAGTCCCAAAACGCATAAGTCGTAAACTGTTGGCTACAAATGTAATGTAATTTTCTTCAAGTTCGTTTGTAATTTCTTCTATTTCGTAAAGCTTCTCTGCAAGAAATAACGATAATACATAATTTTTTAATATATCTGAAATTGTGAAATTTTCTTTGAGTGCCTCCCTAACTGTTCCTTTATTATTTATAGTGTTTCTAATACCCAGACTGTTAGCTATTTCATAGAGAATTGCATTTGTGAAAAAGGCATCTTTTTTTATAAAATCTTTTTGATTATTAACAAAAATTAACTCTGAAATAGGTTTGGCTATTTCGGTAAATTTGTATTCAATAACATTTTTAAATTGCAAGTTTCTAATTCCTTTTTCTATCTGAATTTTAGCGTCCAGAGGTTGCATTAGAGAGAACATAACACCTCCAACTTTTCCAGAACCTCCATAATAAATAGCATCATAAATAATTAATTTTGAGTGAGTTCCTGGCTCATCTTTTCTAAAGTCCTCTTCTACTGGTAGGGCTTTTTGCAAAAATGGTAACCATTTGTCATACTTCTCCATTTTTTTACTCCACTCATCATTTTTTAATAATATATACGACTGATGTTCTGCCTTTTGATTATATAATTTATCTTCATAAGTAATAATTGGACCTAATACAAAATCTATTTTATTATTTTTTAATTCTAACCAAGCTAAATCGCTTGCTCTGTAATCATCAGTCTGTAAGGCGTTTGCACGTAGCTTCAAGTAGTTGTTAAAATCTTCGTTTTTACAATACTCTGTAGCTTTTATCAATAATTCTGAAATTTTATTTACATATTTTTGAAACTGCTCGTGATATGTAAATGTGTATAAAGCACCTTCTTAATTTATTTTAACAAAAGTATATTGACATAATTTTAATATGTCATTAAAATTATAAAAATATTATTTTGTTATATTTTAAGGATAAAAATTTGCTCCAAGGGGCTTGTTATCAGCATTATCCATAAGGGGCTTATTATTATTGAATCTATCCCAAATTCCAAAATTAATTTGAATTAATTTTTTAAGCTTCTCGTCTTCAGTTGTTTCGAAAATATCATAACTTCCGTATGCTTCATAAAAAAACATACTATCAACATATTTTGAGGCTTCAATAAAAATTTTAATCATTTCTTTATTGTTTGCCGATAATTCTGATAAGTCTGAATTAAGCTCAACTATTTTGTAGTCAGAGTCTTCTTTCGTTGAATTATCTTCTTCTACATTGTTATCTTCTGTATTTGAATTATTTGTTGAACTATTACAAGCAACAAATAATAAACTAATCACAAGTGTAAGTAAAATTATTTTTTTCATTTTAGATAAATTTTGAAATTTTTATTTTTTACAAATATAAAAATTTAGTATTACATTTAGTAAAATTAAGATATATTTTTTCAAAAAAATATTTTTTTTAACAAAATTGATTATAATTGTAATATTAATAAAATTGAATTTTTGATTGTTTTGTTCCTTTTTTCATATTAGATAAATTGTCAGTCACTTTTTAACTGTCTGATAAATAGGACTACAACTCAATAAATTGTTTCTACCAAAATAAAACCAATTCAGGAACAGATACGAAATAAGTTATGATAGTTAGGCGAAGTTGTTTTGTTTTTACCAATCTTACAAAATTTGCGAATAGCCAAGCTATTTAAGGATTTTTTAAGGTTGATAAAAGGCAAAAGAACAAGTCATAATTGTTATAAGTTATTTTGTATCTGTTCCTTAACAAATAATTAATGAAAGACCTCACAAAAGGAAATGAAGGCAAATTGATATTAAAATTTGCTTTACCGATGTTGCTTGGTAATGTATTCCAACAGCTTTATAATGTTGTAGATAGCTCTATTGTTGGGCATTTTATAGGCAAAGAAGCTCTTTCTGCTGTTGGAGCATCGTTTCCTATTCTTTTTGCTTTAATTTCGCTTGTAATTGGCTTTGCTACAGGCTCTACAATTCTTATTTCGCAGTTTTTTGGATCAAAAAAATTGGACAAGGTAAAAGAAACCATTGACACTTTATATATAGTAATATTTATAACCTCGATAATATTTTCCGTAATAGGTATTGTTTTTAGTGGAAAAATATTTGAATTAATAGACCTTCCGCAAGAAATTATTCCACAAGCAAAAACATATTTTAATATTTTGATGCTCGGAAATATTGCTATGTTTGGATACAATGCTACGAGTTCAATACTCAGAGGATTAGGCGATTCTAAAACCCCTTTGTTCTTTTTAATTATTTCTACTGTAATAAATATTATTTTAGATTTACTATTTGTTGTGGTATTCAAATGGGGCATTGCAGGAACGGCAATTGCCACTGTTATAGCTTATTCGGGAGCTTTTATTACTGCAATTATTTACCTCAACCGAACTCATCAACTTATTGATATTAATATTTTAAAATTAAAATTTAATAATTCAATATTTTTAAAAAGTTTAAAAATAGGTTTACCTTCTGGATTTCAGAGTCTTTTTGTTGCTTTGGGAATGATTGTGCTTTTTAGTATTGTAAATCAATTTGGAACAGATGTAATTGCCGCATACTCAGCTGCTTTACGGATAGATTCTTTTGCAATGATGCCCGCCATGAATTTCAGTATTGCTCTAACAGCTTTTGTTGGGCAAAATATTGGAGCAAAAAAATACGAGCGCGTGAAGCGAGGACTTTACTATACTATTTTTATGACATCTGTTATTTCTATTATTTTTTCGGTTCTAATTGTTCTCTTCTCAAATTCATTAATGAACATCTTTACTCCTGATATTAATGTAGTTGCGATAGGAGTAGAATATTTTGCGATAGTTAGTTTTTTCTATATTACTTTTTCTATAATGTTTTCTATAAACTCGGTTTTTAGGGGGGCAGGCGACACACTTGTTCCTATGTTTATTACACTTTTTGCACTTTGGGGAGT
>JAOZQN010000660.1 GCA_029932195.1 Bacteroidales bacterium
AATATAAAAATAATTTAAAATAAATTTGGTTTTTAACACAGTATCTAATTCACTTCAGTATACGTTACTTATCTTTATTCAAATAAGCCATTAGCACCTTTTCTGCGGTAATTGGCATTGATTTTATTCTCACGCCAAGTGCGTCTGCCACGGCATTTGCGACCATTGGGGCGGCAGGTAGCATTGTTTGTTCACCAATTCCTCTTGCTCCAAAAGGTCCGTCGGGTTGTGGAACTTCAATTAATATTGGAATAATTTCGTCGGGAATATCTTTTGCCGTAGGAATTTTATAATCGGTAAAATTAGGATTTAATAATTTTCCATTTTCGTTGTATCGCATGTCTTCGTAGAGAATTGTGGCAAGTCCTTGAACCAGTCCACCAACAATTTGTCCTTTTGCAAGACTCGGATTTATAGCTTTTCCTGCATCAATTGCTTCAACTACTTTTAGGACTTTCATTTTTCCTGTTTGTTTGTCAATTTCCAACAACATTGCAGCCGCACCAACAGTATAATGCACGTTTGGATGCCCTCCCTGACTTGTCTCAGGATTTGCTTTTGTTGATGAAAATTCTGGCATATAAACTCCACGTCCCAAAATAGGACCTCCTTTAAAAGTGCCGTCTTTCATCATTATTCCATCAATAACAAAATCTTTTAAAGCAAGTTCAAAATTAGGATTTTGAGTGCATTTTACTTTTTCGTCTTCAAGATATAAACTGTCTTTTGGAAGATGTTTTGTTCTCACAATAAGGTCAAAAATTTGCTCACGAGCATCAATTGCCGCTTTTTTAACAGCATTTCCGCTACTCCAAGTTACGTGAGAAGCTACGGTTTGCCATTCGTAAGGATTGCGGTCGGTATCAGGGTTTTCCGTTCTAATTTTTCGTGTAGGAATGCCGAGAACTTCACCAGCAATTTGTGCCATTACGGTCAAATATCCTTGTCCAATATCCATTCCCGAAACAAGTAAATTGAGGCTTGCATCTTCATTAAATTTCAAAAAACAAGAAGACGACGAGTTTGGTGGCATAGCGGGAGCTTTCCATAATAATGAAAAACCTTTTCCGATAACTTTATTTGGGTCAGATGATTTATGTTCTTTGTCCCATTCAATTGCTTTTTTCACTGCGTCAATGGATTGGTACAAACCGTTTGGATTCATTTGAGCACCATAAGCGGTTGTATCTCCTTCTCGGATACCATTTATTTTTCGGATTTCAATATCCTCAATACCAAGATGTTTGGCAATTCGTGTCATGTGCGATTCCAATCCGAACAAAAATTCGGAATATCCAAAACCACGATATGCACCTCCTGGCGGTAAATTAGTGTAAACACAAACGGAGTCAATTGAAACATTGTCTATTCTGTAAGGTCCTATTGCAGAAAGACCTACGGCATTTACAACATTTGCACCGTATTCTACATAAGCCCCTGCGTCCCAAAATAATTGGTGATGGAGTGCAGTAATTTCACCATTCTTTTTAACACCTATTTTTAGCTTGGCAATAACTCCCAAACGCTGATATGTGTTATAAAATTCTCGTTCTCTACTCCACATAATTTTCACTGGATTTCCTTGCACTTTTGTGGCAATTGCTGCCGCAAGAATTTCCATTGTAACACCTGCTTTTGAGCCAAAACCACCGCCTACATGAGGAGCAATTACTCTCACATCTTTATGTTCTATGCCAAGTGGGGCGAGTGCTTCTGCGAATAAATGTCGCTGAGTATGAGGAGATTGTGAAGATGCCCAAACAGTTAAGCGTCCACTGTTATCGTATTTTCCAACTGCCGCATGGTATTCTATTGCACAATGCGAGTATCGTGGAACTTCGTAGGTGTCGTCTAAAATATAATCGGCTTGGTCAAAGCCTTTTTGGTGGTCTCCCTTGCGAATTTTTCGCCAATGGGCAATATTTGTTTTTGGCTTTGGAAAAAACCAAGGCACATGTTGATATGTCTCTAAATTTTCGTGAATTAAATGAGAGTCTTCTTTTATAGCTTCCATTTGGTCGAGGACTTTTGGAAGCTCTTCGTATTCTACTTTTACAAGTTTTGCGGCACGCTTTGCTACTTGCGGACTTCGGGCAACTACGGCTGCAACTTGCTCGCCAATAAATCGCACTCGGTCTTGTGCAAAAATGTATCGGTCTTTCATATAAAGACCAAATTTATACGGAAAATCTTTTCCCATTACTACAGCCAAAACTTCGGGATATTTTTCGGCTTCAGAAGTATCAATATTTTTAATAAGTGCGTGAGCCAAAGGACTTTCTACTATTTCTGCGTAAAGCAAATTAGGTCCAAAATCTATATCTTCGGTATAAATTGCTGCACCAGATACTTTTTCTCTTCCATCAATTCGGACATCGGATTTTCCAACGTTTGTATATTCTTTTTTCATATTGCAAAGTTTATAATTTTATGCAAATATAAAAAAAAATACAATTTTACCAAAGTTTTATGAAGAATTACAACATGTTTTAGATTTGTCAAGTTTTGAAAAACGAACAAATCTTTATACTGTTTAAACTAAAATTTAAAACTGTAACTTATTGAAGGGATAATTGGAAAGAGTGATTGTTGGTAAAGTTTATAAGTATTATTTACAGGTTTAAAAAATACATAGTAAGGATTTTTTCTATTATAAACATTATAAACACCTATACTCCATGTTTTAACTCCAATTTTAGTTTGTTTTTCATAATTAACACCAATATCTAATCTGTGATATGGTGGTAACCGATAACTATTTCTTCCTTGGTATATGTGTGCCTCATTCATAATAAATGTAGATTCACTTTGGTTGTTATAATCAAAATTTATTAAATCATATTTTGCTACGGCAAGAGTTATTACACTACCAGAAGAAAATACCCAAGTAGAAGAAATAGATATGTTTTTATTTAATTTTTGATTAAAAACAATTGAAATATCGTGAGTTTTATCATATTTATACAAAAATGGATTTCCCTTGTTAATAGAATTAAATTGTCTTTCTGTTCTTGATATATAATATGATATCCAACCTGTTGTAGAACCTTTATTTTTTCTTAGTAAGAACTCTATACCATAACTTCGTCCTTTACCTTTGGTTTCTACTTTATTGTACCAATCATTTGAAGAACTAAATAGAATCGCACCTTCTTTATATTCTATCAAATTATTGAATGATTTATAGGCTACCCACGTAAAGTTGGACAAATTTAGTAATCAATGACTTGCCTCCTT
>JAOZQN010000661.1 GCA_029932195.1 Bacteroidales bacterium
AAAACCTTTAAATCATAAATTTTAAGGTGGCATTAGTTTATTGCAAACATAACCGCTAAAAGCTAAATTCCCCCAATATGTTACACACTCAAATCATTTTAGATTTCTCTTGGTTTTTGGCTAAAAGCTAACTACCAAAAAATAACTGCCAATGAAAACATATAAAATATTAATAGTAGATGATTTAATTGAAAACATTTCAATAATGTCGTCTGCATTAGAGCAAGCAGAAGATAGCTATTCTTTATATCAATCAATAGATGTAGAAATCGCCTTTTCTATTGCCAAAAAACGCCAGCCAAGTCTAATAATTACCGACTGGGATATGCCACATATCTCTGGAATAGAATTTATTAAAATACTGAAAAACGAAGAGACTACAAAAGATATTCCTATAATAATGGCAACAGGAATAATGTTATCCTCCAAAGATTTAAAAACTTCACTAGAAGCAGGTGCAGTTGATTATATAAGAAAACCCATTGACAAAATTGAATTACTGGCAAGAGTTCGCTCTGTTTTAGAATTAGATAGCTATAAAAAACAAATTATAGAACGCAAAAATAAAGAACTTGCCGAAAATTCGTTATTCCTTGTGAGAAATAATAATTTTAATTCTAAAATAAAAGAGCAACTAAGAAGTCTAAAATTATCAAAACAAGACAATGTAACCGTAACCAAAATAATAGATGAAATAGATAACAAAATAAAAACAGACAGTTGGTATCGTTTCGAACTTGCTTTTGACTCTGCACACAGTAAATTTAAGAAAAAATTATTAACCAGTTTTCCAAAACTTAGTCCTATCAACATAAAACTTTGCATACTCCTAAAACTTGAAATGAGCACCAAAGATATTGCTGTAGCAACTTATCAAAAGCCTGAAAGTGTTAGAGTTGCACGCAACCGATTACGAAAAAAATTAAACCTCTCACCAGAAATAAATCTCATTTCCTTTATTGCTAAAATATAGTTTTTTATCATTGATATACAGCAATTTGCAAAAAGTGTTAACATTTTGTTAACGCTTTTTTCTTGTGTCTTCATTTTACTTATACTATTTTTGTAAAACAGTTTATTATCCAAAATTAATCTTTAAAATTTAAATTATGAAAAAAGCAATTTTTACAGTTATTAGTTTACTAATGATAACATTAGTATTTGCACAGTCTCCACAATCGTTTAAATATCAGGCAGTAATAAGAGACAGTGAAGGGGTAGTTATTGCAAACGAAATAATAGGTTTGCAAATATCAATACTTGAAGGAAGCGAAAGTGGAGCAGTAGTTTATACAGAAACTTGGGCAGTTGCAACCAACAATTATGGTTTAATAAACCTAAACATCGGAGAAGGAACAAGTAGCGACAATTTTTCGGCAATAACTTGGGGAACAAACAATTACTATGTGCAACTCTCTCTTGACGAAAATGGTGGAACAAATTACACTGATATGGGAGTAAGTCAGTTGTTATCAGTTCCTTATGCACTTTATGCAAATCAAGCAGGAGGCAGTATATCGAGCCCTTGGGTTTCTAATACAAACGGTATTTCTTACAGCGAAGGAAATGTGGAAATTATAACCACAGGAGTAGGACTTGACCCAGAACTTCCACTTTTTGAAGTCCGAAATAATGCAGGTATAGTTGTTTTTGCTGTTTATAATGAAGGAGTTAGAATGAACGTAGATAATGCTTCTGCCTCACACAGCAGAGGAGGATTTGCAATTGGTGGACAAAATCAAAGCAAAGGAACTTTGGATTATTTTCAAGTAACTCCCGACAGTGTAAGAATTTATCTTGATGAGTCTGCAAAACCAACAAGCAGAGGGGGCTTTGCCATTGGTGGGCAAAATATGAATAAAACAATTACAAGTGAATATTTATTTATAAATACCGACAGCACACGCATTACAACCGCTACAGACGGTGGTTTTGGTATAGCTTCAAAAACAGCAGGAAAGACTGGCGGAATAAATTTTATTGATATTACTCCAGATAACATGTTTGTTGGGCAAAATGCAGGAGTAAGCACTTCTGGGCTTTATAATTCTTTTTTTGGATACCAAAGCGGATATTCAAATACAGAAGGACATTCAAATATTTTTCTCGGAACAAATGCTGGATACGGCAATACAATCGGTTATGATAATATAATTATAGGTAACGAAGCTGGATTAAATTCAACAACAGCAAATTCAAATTTAATTATAGGAAATAATGCAGGAAAAAATCTAACAAATGGATTTAATATTTTTATTGGAACAAGTTCGGGTGAGTTGTCAGAAAATGTTACTTATAATACCTTTATTGGTCGTCGTTCTGGTAGAAATAATATTTCAGGCGAGTCAAATACATACGTAGGTTTTCAGGCAGGAGAATATGGAGTTGATGATTCAAATACAGCAATAGGAGTATCAGCAGGTCGCTATGCGAAAGGGGCTAACAATGTATATGTAGGAGCATATTCAGGATTGTCGGAAGATGGAGGAGCAAACAACACTGGATACGGAAATACTTTTGTAGGTAGAGCCTCTGGTTTTAGTAATACTTCGGGATATTACAACACTTTTATCGGAAGAATGAGTGGAGATGGAAATACAACTGGTTATTGCAATACAAATTTAGGAAGAGAATCTGGAGCATTAAATACTTCAGGAAATTATAACACTTTATTAGGCTATCAAGCAGGAGAAGATAATCAGACTGGCTCAAATAATATTCTTATTGGTTCAAATTCAGGAACTTATTTAACAGACGGTGAACGAAATATTATGATTGGTAGCGATGTTTATTCAAGTAGCAGCGATTTACACGGAAACGACCTATTAATAATTGGTAGTCAGGACATTGATGGTAACGATAGATATATAATTTATGGCGAAATGGATAATAATTATCTGGAATTTAATACCACTTACAATGGACAAGAAGGTAAAGTTAATATAAAAGATGTGCTTAGATTAAATCCTCGTGCAACTGCACCAACATCTGCCGAAACAGGAGATATGTATTACGACAGTGGAACAAATAAACTGAAAATATACAACGGAACAGACTGGAAAACTGTTATGTTTGAATAAAAGAATTCTTTGTTAAATTACAAATTTTACTGATAATTTAATCGGTTTACAGCCAAATATTGTGGTGTAATAACAAATTGTATCAAATGCCGTAGGCATGGTATTTATGTAGCCCACGATGTAAATCGTGGGTCTAAATTATTTTTCACGAATGCC
>JAOZQN010000109.1 GCA_029932195.1 Bacteroidales bacterium
GCCGTTTTTGTAATATATTCACAACCAGCTAATTACAACTCCGAAACTTCAGTATTTAATATTATTTTTTTCATCTTTTTGTTTTTTTTGATAATTAGATTTGTATCCGTCTTGAGTGGACTAAATTTTACGAAGGCAACCAATTTTCAAATAAATTTACAATTTTAAAAATCCATATTCATAAATTTTTGGTTCTATTTTATTAGATAAAATTTTCAAATTATCTCGTAGATTAGTTATTAAATTTGTATATTTTTCATCTTTACTTTTACTATTCATCCTACCGTTTTTACTTCTGCCCTGAAAATATTCTCTAATTTCGTATAATGAGGCATTTACATTGCAATTTGGTTGTGAGTGGTAATAAATCCACAATTCTTTTCCCGACTTAAATACTTTTTTGGCTTCTTGCGAAAACTCTAATTTCGTTTTTTTTGTTATCTTTTTATTCTTAAATAGCATGGAGTCCTTATCGTCTTTTAATTTCCCTGCTATAAAATCAGTCATAAAATTGCTGTCAAATTTATCTTGTGCGTTTACTTCTTGTTCGGTAAAAGGTATCCAATGGTTTGTTCCACCATTTGAATTAATTTTATTTTGTCCATGAAATAATGCGTAAGCCAAACAATTATTTTGAAATTCTTTGTCTTTTTTCCATTTGTCTTTAGGTGATAAAAACTGGTCTTTATTATTTATCCAAGTTAATTTAATAGATTGTCTTACAGATAAATATATTGACATTTCAATTACATTGTTTTTTGTAATATTTGCAACCATTCCTTTGTTCTTATAACTTTCCGAAGGATAATTGGTAATAAATGTATTATTATTGCTTTGCATACTTGGTCCAACAATAATCATATATCCTATATGTTTTTCTTTATAACAATAAAATGTTGTTCGCCAATTAGCAATAGATTTATTCTGAATAATATAAAACTTTTTTACTCCTTTTTTCCAATAATTCTTAAAATCTTTATCATTCAAAAAAACATCAGTTTTAATTTGTGAAATTTCTTTTTTATTTTTTAAGTTCCAGATTAAAAAGCTTATCGGAAATTTCCCCTTAACATTATCAAAAGACTCCGAACTACAGATAAATCCCTTCTCATATTCGGCTTTAAACAAACTTCTGAATTTTGTGAATTTTTCGGAAGTTATGTATTTAGGAGTGCTGAATGAAGCAAGCAGTGAATCTGGAATATCTTTATAAATTCTAATAAAAAATTGTGAAAAAAGTTCATTCATAGCCTCTGAACCAACAATGTTTTTAAAAGAATTAAATATTTTAGTTTTATTTGCCACTTGCGGAATACTATGTGTGCCATAAGAAGAAGCCTCCGCATAAGGCGGATTAATATAGATTACCAATTTTTTTCTTTTTTCAGGATTATTGATTATTTTTTGCAGTCCTTCAGGTAGTTTGTTAAAATTATCATTAAGAAAATCAAATTGAAAAACATGGCTTTCTAAAAGATTTGCACCATTTTTTATGCGGTCTTTCATAACATCTACATCTTGTTTGTCGAGTGTAGATGCCCAAATGTTATATTTATTTGTTAGTCCAGCTAATAGATTTCCCGTTCCTGCGGCACAATCCCAAATATAATATTCGTCTTGCCAGTCTTCGCCAAGAGTATCTGTTATATATATTTGAGAAAGTTCTACCCAAATTTGTGGAGTAAAAAAACTACCCTTTCGCTCTCTAACATCTTGTGGAACAAGTAAATCACGTCGTTCTACAATATAGTTCCAATATTCTTTTTTTGGAGGTCTTTCGTATTTGTTCCAAAACTGAGTATGTGCTTTTTGATTATCGTTAAAAGAAGTTGTTTTGAAGCTAAACATTCCCATGTCATCAAGTTTCCTGTCTAACTCGTAATAATCTTTTTTCAATAATACATAAAGTTTTTCTTTTAAAGTCTCATTTTTATATGATAACAAATCGGCAAGATAAAAATCGCCGTCAATAATACCATTTTTACGAGCAATATCCCAATTTACTGCAATAGTTGGCTTTACTGTGGCAAGCCATTTGCTGTATATCACCAAAAAATTATTCTTATCTATTTTTATTTTAGAAAGATTAGCCTTGCCTATAACAAAATTAGTTTTAATAAATTCGTGCAATTCTTTTTTATCAGACTCAAAAGAAAAAAGCAAAGAATTTGTGGTAATCGTTGTTTTTACTTTTTCATATACTAACTTAAATTCTTTGGTTTCGTGGTTTGAAGGCGTAATATTCCAATTAAAATCATTCTGATAAAAAATTTCTTGAATATCATTATAAGGAATAAAAGCAATTTTTTCGGCATCATAAGATCCGAGAAATGCGGGAGGTAATTGTTTGTCAAAAGTTCGTGCTTTTCCAATGGTAAGAATCAGTTGCACAATGGATTTAATGATTTCTGATTTTCCTTTTTTTGCCTCTGCCCAAAATAATGACACACTCTCAACCAATTCTTCCTGTTGATTATTTTGTGCTGGCAGGCTTACACAAAAATCAATATCTCCAATTATTTTAGTGCAGTCAAACGAATTAAAATAATCTTGTGCGACCTTGTTTTTTAGTTCTTCTTCTAATATGTTTTTGTATGACATTATTTTTATTAGTATAAATTATGCAAACGACAAAGTTACTTTTTTTTGAGTAATTTCAATTAAAAACTAACACTTTTTCACAAAGCATTTCTAATATGTAAAATATATTTAGCCCTGTCAAGTGGAGAAATTCCTCTATATTCGGTTGTTTTGCCCTGTTTTAGTGTGCATTTTTGATAGGAATGAAATTTGGTGCTAATTTTTCCTTTTCCTCCCGTAACCGATGCCAATTTTATAGGATAATTAAGAGAGGTGGCTACTGGAAATAAGCCTTTTAGTATTACTTTTTGATTCTCAAATTCTGGATTTCCAAAAGTGGCACGCATTTTTGTTAGGTCGCTTGCAATTTTGCCCAGCATATCTTCGGGAGCAGTAATTCTAAAACTCAAAATAGGTTCAAGTAGCGTAGTATCAGAGTTTTGCAGACCGTCCATTATGCCCATTGGCGTGGCTACCGTAAAATCGGGTGGGTGAGTGTGCATTGGGTGGTCTTCACCATCTATCAGAGTGATTTTTAGGTCGGTAACCTCCCAACCTTTTATGCCTTGCTTCAATGCCTTTGGAATTGCCCGCTCTACCTGATTTTGATAGCGTTGCTTTATTTTATCAAAACTCAACTCCGATTTGTAAACAACACCAGAACCAATTTCTGCCGGCTCAATTTTAAAACGCATAATTGCCCAACAAGGTTTTGGCATCCAATATCTAACATATCCTTCCGCCTGTTTTGTAGGAGTTTCTTTGTAAATAATTACAGGTTCGTCAAAATTGGCTTCAATACCAAATCTTTTTCTCAAAATTTCGGTCAAAATTTCAATTTGTATTTTTCCTTTAATATTAATATGTAGCTCTCTTAAATCACTAAGCCATTGCATATTAATATTAGGGTCTTCATCAGACAATTTACGAAAAGCATCTAATAATTTGGGAGCATCTGCATTGTTTTTTGCAGTAACTTTTACGGTAAGCAAAGGAATTTCGGATTTTAATAAATCTTTTTTATCAAAATCAAATTCGCCTATTGTATCGCCAGCTTTGGATTTTACAAAACCTGTAATTACGGCAATATCACCAGCTTGTATTTCTTTTGTATCAATATATTTTTGAGTAAAAACTTTTTTTATCTGAGCCACTTTTTCCTCAATATTTTGAGTGCGATTGTAAACCGTATCACGACTTTTTATTTCTCCCGAAAATAATCTTACATGAGATATTTTACCAAGAATTTTATCGTGTTCCACTTTATAAATAAAACCAGACAGCTGATTATTAGATTGTTCTGGTTCTGGTAAATATTTAATTATAGCTTCGATAAGTTCTTTTGTTCCAATTTCATTTTTGGCTACTCCATACAAAACGGGAAATAATTTGCATTCTTTTGTAGCTTTTATAAGTGTGTTTTGTAGCTCCTCAAATTTTATTGGTTGGTCTTCAAAATATTTTTCGAGCAAATCATCGTTTTGCTCTGCTATAATCTCAATGATATTGTTATCAATTATTTTATTTTCATTAAAAATATCAATAATATTAGCATTTTTATTAGTCTCATTAGAAGTCTTTTGTAATTCTATAATATTGGGGGATAATACACTTCTAATTTCCTCTACAATTAGTTCGCCGTCTGCTCCAGTTCTGTCTATTTTATTGATAAATAGGATTGTAGGAATTTTTAACTCTCTCAAAAACGCCCACAAAGTTTCCGTATGCGACTGCACACCCTCCACCGCCGACATTATTAGCACAGCTCCATCAATAGCCAATAAACTGCGTTCTGTTTCCGACGAAAAATCAATATGCCCAGGTGTATCTATCAGGTTTATAGTGGTATTCTCTCGCTCAAACGAAACGCAAGCAGCTCGCACAGATATTCCTTTTTCTTTTTCAATATCCAAAAAATCGGTATGACTTGTTCCTTTGTCCACACTCCCTCTTGTTCTAATATTTCCATTAGAAAACAGTAAGCTCTCTGTTACAGTAGTTTTACCCGCATCAACATGTGCAAATAATGCAATATTTCTTATTTCTTTCATAATTATTTTTAAAACTCACAAAATATATATAAATTTGTAAATAAAATAAAAATATTTGTGCATGTTTCACCAGTGCAAATTTTTTCGATACTTTTGAAATATTAAAATGCTCATTTACAAAGGTAAACACCAATTATAAAATTTAAAAAAAGCCTTAAACTTTTCACTTATGAAACATGTCAATATTTGATTGTTTTCTATAAAAATAACATTTCTAATGAAAAAAGACTTAACTATATCCATATTTCTAACAATTATATTGTTGCCTGTAATAAACTTTTTGGTAGAAAAACCAGAGCAAGAACTTGAAATACAAGAAATAAAAATAGAAGAAATTATTCCTATAATAAAAATGGAATACGGTATTGCAGTAGATTCATTCACCGTTGAAGATAAGGAGATTACACCTAATTTATATCTCGCCGAGCTTTTTATGCAATGCGATATTTCACAAAAAAATATTAGTAAAATAATACAAAAAACAAAACCTGTATTTGATGTTCGTAAAATTAAAAGAGGAAATAAATACAAAGTTTTTCGCACAAACGACACTTTACAAACGGTTAGTTATATTGTTTATCATAAAAATTTAAAAAATTATATTGTTTTTGATTTTACAGACACAATGAACGTTTATTCTGGTGAAAAAAAAGTTGTTAAAGAACTTGTAACTGGTAGCGGAGAAATATATTCCAATCTTTGGGAAACAATGCAAGAGAACGACATTAATCCACTTATTGCAAATGAGTTATCTGATATTTATGCCTGGTCTATAGATTTTTTTGGTCTTCAAAATGGAGACAAGTTCAAAATAATTTACGAAAAACAATTTATTGATGGCGAAGAGTTTGGCTTGGGTAAAATAAAAGTTGCTTATTTTGAGCATTTTGGAAAACAAATTTATGCAATTCCATTTTTTCAGGATAGTCTCACAAGTTATTACAATGTTGATGGCACAAGTTTGCGAAAAGCATTTTTAAAAGCTCCACTAAGCTACTCTCGTATAAGTTCGGGATTTTCAAATAGTCGTTTGCACCCGATATTAAAAATCCGTCGTCCACATCATGGGATAGATTATGCCGCACCAGCAGGAACTCCCGTGCAAACAATTGGAGACGGTGTAGTTATTGAAGCAAGATACAGTAGTTCTGCTGGTAACATTCTCAAAATTAAGCATAATGGAGTTTATACAACAGGATATTTGCATTTATCCAAGTTTTCCGAAGGAATAAAAATTGGCTCACATGTAAAACAGGGCGAAGTGATTGGTTTTGTTGGTAGCACAGGACTCTCAACAGGTGCTCACTTAGATTTTAGAGTGTGGAAAAACGGACAAGCAATTGACCCTCTCCATGTTGATGCTCCACCAGTAGAACCAGTTAAAGCCGAAAATATTTTGGATTTTATTAAAGTTAGAGACATGTATAAAACTCAATTAGACGAGATACAATAAAATGATTTGAGTGTATAACAGTCGGGGGAGTTTAGCTTTTGGCAGTTGGCTTTTGGCTTCGCAAAGCGAAAAAGATTAGAGTGTGTAACATCTCATGTGGCTATTGCTATTGGCTTATTTTTTATCGCTTTGCGAAGCCAAAAGCTAAAAACCAACAGCTAAAAGCCCCCGGTATGTTACACATTCGTTAAAAATTCTTTTAACGAAAAAGTTTTGTCGGCAACAACTCCTCGTGGAGTTTCTTTGAGGCTACAACACTCGTTATAATAATCGTGTTCAAAAAATACGGTGTAATTTTTTTCAATTGCTTCTTTGTAAAAACCGTTGCGTTCTTCAAGTGTTTTTATTGCACACATATCGTAGCTCATTATGTAAGGAGCAGGAATATGAGCTGCTGCAGGAAATACATCTGCCCCATAAACAAGCCATTTTCCATTATAATTAATATGTGGAACTACCTGACCGTCTGTGTGTCCATTAAAAAATTTGATATAAAAATTAGGAAAAAGTTCACCTTCTTTTTCTATCAATTTTAATTTCCCAGACTCTTGTATTGGTAAAATATTTTCTTTTAAAAAAGAAGCTTTTTCACGTCTGTTTGGGTTTGTGGCAGTTTCCCAATGCGATTTTCCTACCCATAAATTTGCATTTGGAAATGTAGGAACAAGCTGATTGTTTTTGTCGTATTTTATTGTGCCTCCGCAGTGGTCAAAATGTAGGTGTGTATGCACAACATCGGTAATATCTTCGGGAGCATATCCATTTTTTGCCAACGATTTAAGCAAAGTATCATCACCATTTAAGTAGTAATGTTTTAGGAATTTTTGGTCTTGTTTATATCCTATACCTGAGTCAATTAGGATACGTCTTTCTCCGTCATCTATTAGGAGGCATCGCATAGCCCAGTTACATAAATTGTTTTCATCGGCAGGATATACCTTTTGCCACAGCACTTTAGGAACAACTCCAAACATTGCTCCTCCATCGAGTTTAAAATTTTCTGTTGGTATTGAAATTATTTTCATTTTATATAGATTTTAAAATTTTGTAAATATATAAATTATTTTCCAATCAAAATAAAAGGACTTCAATAATATAGTCCTTCTTCAATTATTTTGGTATTAGTTGCAAAAGGTAAATTGCTTTTTGGTGTTTATGAAAAAATGCCAAGCAAATAGCTTAGCATTTTTTATTTTATTTTAAATTTATTAAGTAGCTGAACAAATATAAACGAGATAAAGTCTTGTATTTCATTCGTCCACAAAATTAATTATTCATTACTTACATTGGTGGTGGTGGCGGAGGTGGTGGTGGCACTGCTCCGAATAAGTTTGCCAGTTCTGGCACTTGCCCGGCGGCTGTCCAACCTGCCATTCCTTGTTTCCACATTAATGTTGCTTTTGTAATTTGATTTTGCTGAATCATTTGTTGGATTTGTTGCATTCCAACAACCATTTGTTGTCCGTTTACCGATGCGTGAAATTGTGCAGCAGGTGGTGGCGGCGGCGGTGGTGCCGGTTGTTGATATTGTTGCTGTTGTTGATATTGAGGTTGTTTTTGTTGATTTTGATTCATCATTTGATTCATCATAGCCATTCCCATCATACCTTCCATTCCTCCTCCGAGTCCAGGATTATTTGCAGCAGCTTCCATTGCATCGGCAGATTTCATTTGTTGATATTTATTCATATCACCGAGCATGTTCATACCTGTTCCTTCGTCAAGTTTTTTCTGCAATGCTTCTGGTAAGCTGATACTTGAAATAAGGAATTTTGTAATTTTTAGACCATATTCTGCAAATTCTTCTGATAGTTTTTTCTCACTAAATTTAGAGAGGTCTTTATAGTTTGATGCAAAATCTAAAAGCGACAACTTACTTTCTCCAATAGAATCAATAAATTGTGTGATAATAAGACTTCTGAGTTCTCCTGAAACTTCTTCGGTAGTAAATTCACCGTCTGTTCCAGATACTTCTCTTATGAATTTTGCTGCATCATCAATTTTAAATGTGTATGTTCCAAATGCTCTTAGCGATACTCTACCAAAATCTTGGTCTCTGATATAGAACACGTTAGGAGTTCCCCACTTCATGTTTTTAAACATTTTTGTAGAGATAAAATATACTTCGGCTTTAAATGGGCTGTTGAAACCGTGTTTCCAACCTTTGAGAGTAGAAAGAATTGGTAAGTTACTTGTTTCCAGAGTGTACATTCCTGGAGGAAATACATCGGCGAGTTCGCCTTCGTTGATAAAAACTGCTACTTGCGATTCTCTAACAGTTAGTTTTGCTCCGTTTTTAATTTCGTTACCCATTCTTTGATAACGATAAACCATAGTATCATTAGTTTGGTCTATCCATTCTATAATATCTATGAGTTCGCCTTTTGCTTTTTCTTTGACTTTGTTCCAAAATCCCATAATTGTTATATTTTTGAGGTTAGTAAGTTTTAGTTAATATATATTTAAGTTTTTAATTAGTTTCTTTAGTGTTTTTCACGAATGCCAATTTTGTAGTTACTTTTGAAATTTTAACTTCCATTATAATTTTGTGAGTTTTGTTAAGTTTTACAACTCGTATGCTCTACAATGTTAAGGTGATTTTATTCTTTTTTCAATTCGTTAATATATTCATCTGGACTGAAAACTTTTAAATTTGAATTTTCAAAATCTTTCTTATTTCTTGTTACAATCGCATGAATGTCAAATTGTTTTGCAGTTTCAGTTTGAACGGCATCTTCAAAATCTTTCATATCTGAATTGAGAGCATTTAAAATTGAAACAGTATCTACACCCGCAATTTTGATATATTCAAAAAGATTTTTTAGAAATTCTATTGTTTTATCATGTCCTGTCTTTTTCTGTGTAATGTAGTAAATATCTGTTACAGTTGTTGCGGTTACAAATGCTTTAATATTCTGTTTATTAATCAATCGCAGAAGTTCAACAGACTTTTTGACAAACGGTTCTCGTTCCAGAGCAATATCTATAATTACGTTGGTATCTAATAGTATTTTTTTCATTTGTATTTTTCCATTAAGTAGTTATATTTTACAGTATCAGGGTCTTCAATTCCTTTTGCAAAACCTGTCCATTTTTCAAGAAATTCATCTATTGTTTGTTTTTGTCTTTTTTCTACTTTTTGAGGTTTTAATACTATAAATAGCTCAATTTTTCTGTCAAAATATTCTTCAAATTGAGGAACTTTTATCATACCGTCTTTTAATACTGTTGTTTCAAATTTATATGCTTCCATTTTTAGAGTTTTTATATGTTTCTTTTAGCTATAATAAATAAAAAACAGCCCAAAAGCAAGTTTTTTCAGCCTTTTTTATTTCAATATTTTTCATTATCAATTAGAGATTTTATTTGGCTAACAATTTTCAATACATTTCCGTTTTTAATATGCTCTGAAAGAAAACCGTCACTAAATCTGTCATTACGAGTAAAAACCGTAATGAATTTACATAAATCGACAATTGAACAGTTTGAAATGTCAAAATTTCTGTTCTCTAAGATTTCTTTTCCATCATTCCAATTCATCCAGTCAAAGTTTATAACAATGTTCAAATCATAGACACATTTTATGAACACGCTTTCTGTTCTATTTGTATATTTATCTGTTAGTTTCGGAATTATGTTGAATAGTTTTTGCTAGTCAATATTTCAAATTTATATTTTCGTTGTATTTCAAATGGAACATGTTTTCTGTCTGATCGACTAATCTTCTGATTTTTTGCATCTACAATTCTCAATCTTCTTAACGTTTTTAGTTTTTCTAATTCAGGTGTAAATTGATAATTGTCTATGAATAAATAAGAATGAAATCCATCGTAATTCAAATTTTCGAAATGTTTAATTATCTGTTCATCAATTTTATTTATTGGATTTAGATAAATACTTAATCTTTCAAGTTGCTTTAAGGCTCCAATTCCCTTTGATACTTCTTTTATTTGATTATCTGCAATGTTTAAAGTTATTAAACTCTGTAACTTTTTAATATCCGATGGAATTTCTGTTATTTTATTTGAGAAAATTTCTAAACAAGATATTTTATTTGCATTACATATATTTTTTGAAATTTCTGTGATTTTGTTATTCCCAAATTGTAAATAGTCCAAATTTTCACATTCAAAAATCTCTGAATTTAAAATAGTTAAATTATTTCCAAAAGCATTTATTGTTTTTAGATTTTGTAAACTTTTAATTGTCTCTGGAATTTTATTTATCTTATTTCCTGCTATTAGTAAAACTTCTAATTTTATAAGGTTTCCTAATTCTATTGGTAATTCAGTTAAGTTATTTTCATTTATAAAAATCCTTTTCAATTTAAATAATTGTCCAATTTTAGATGGAATTTCATTTAAGCGATTATTATTTAATTGAACAATAATTAGATTTCTTAATCGAAAAAAATCTTTGCTGATTTTACCTATTTTATTGTTATTAGCATAAAATACTTTCAAATTAATTAATGATACAATTTTTTCTGGAATATTTTCTATTTCATTGTTATTCAGGTTAAGATTTGTTAATGACTTAATTTCAAAAACTTTATTTGGAATTGACTTTAAACTCAATCCAGACAAATCTAAATGAGTTGATTTGTCACGAATAGTTTTTTCAATTCTATTCCTTATTTCTGATTTTTGAAATATTTTCATTATTTGTAATAAGCGATAACACCCAAATCATTGTGAGCCGTGCGGGTTGTAAAGTTGGTCATTTTTTTTGAGAATTCCAAATTTAAACAGCTTTTTTTTTAATTTATAGTTTTTCTATCAAATTAAAACCAAGTGTTTTACATTAAGCAGTCATACAAAAGTTTCTTAACAATTATTTTTGATTAATTAATTAATTTATTTTCAGGTGTCCACCAATCGTAAATTTAAAATTATCAATCTACTTAATTAATGCAAATATGTTGTTGTTTGTGGTTTTGCAATATTATCATAAACTGTGTGCAACCATTGATTTACCATATTATTAACATCTATATTTGTAGAGCGTAACCATACTGCAATTTCGTTATCTACATTTACAATAAAAGTAGAGCTATTTTCCACTTGTTTTATAACTTCATCTGTTATTGGTGGAATATCTGAATAGTCAATGTTTTCGTCATCATAATCAATTAAGTGGTGCGGTGTTTTAAAACCATTTTTTGATAATAGTCTAACAATTTTCCAGTTAATCATTTCACCATTAAAGTTTATTTCCTTCTGTTCAGGCTTCTCTCCTTTTTCTATGAGAGTTAATAAATCTTTCCAATATATTTTATTCATTGTTGTTCTTATTTAGTCTATTATAATACCATTCTCGTTCTTTTTTATTTGCTCTTCTTGCTGAAATTATACGAATATTTTTGTTCCGAATTGTATAAACTGAAGTATATACAAAATCAAGAACTCTTCCTATTGTTACCCAACGCTTTTCGCCATAATTTTTTCTTTTATCTGGATAATTGATACGGTTTTTATCTTCAAATATTTCAGACGATTCTTTAAAATCAATATCATGTTTGTATTTATTTTTTTGATTCTTATTCTCGTCCCATTCAAAACTCATATTCCAGATACTTAAAAATGAAAATTTTTTAAAGATAGTATTTTATTTTTTATTTCCAAAAAATAATATTCAAAATAAAGATATTTAATTTGAATATTAAAATAAAAATAACATCTAACTATTTAATTTATAGTAAATAATGAAAATCCTTATTTTTATTATTTTATTCAAATTTATTCTTTTTTTTTATTTCATAATGAAAATTAGTCTAACTGTTCTATTTAATTAACTAAAATATGACAAAAAATATGCCGTTCATATTTCGTTAAATAACATTCTTTACTCTTCGTCTTCATTAAAAAAAAGTCGTCCAGTTTCGGTTGGCACATGAATATAGTAGGTCTTTTTTTTGGAATTTGTTAGCATTTTTTTCCTTAGCCAAGGATTTAGTCGTTTCAACACCTTATAGTTAGTATTATATATTTTTGCAAATTCCACAAAATCATTTATTGTTGTATCCATCTTAATAACAGTTGTTTCCATTGCTCTATATAAATCTTCGTCTCTGTAAGAAAAACCATAATTTCGGGGATTAGAAAGTATCAATTTGTATGCTGCAATTCTGTAAACGTATCTTCCTGTTTCGGTGTTTAATAATATATCGTAGTAGTTGTCAACTTGTTGCGTTTTCATATTTTTAGAAATTCGTCCAGAGCCAGCGTTGTATGCCGCTGCGGCGAGTGTCCAGCTCCCAAAACGGTCGTATGCGTCTTGCAGATATTTACAAGCTGCTTCGGTAGATTTTCTAATGTCGTATCTCTCATCTACTTCTGAGTTTATTTCTAGTCCGTAGGACTTTCCTGTTTCTTTTAAAAATTGCCAATATCCTTCTGCTCCTGCTGGCGAAACTACGTTTTTTAAACCACTCTCCGTAATGGCAAGATATTTAAAATCGTTGGGAATATTGTTTGCTGCTAAAATAGGTTCTATTATTGGAAAATATTTATTAGACCTTTTTATTTGCACAATACATTCTGAGTGCCAATACATAATTTTAAGAACCTCATAATCAAACGATTCTCTAACGTCTATATTCTCTAAAGGAATTTTTTCGCCTGCAAAATCAAATTCGTCTGGCACGGTGGGGAAATAAATAGCATAATTTTTATTTATTTCTTTTTGATAATCGGGGTCGTCGTTTATTTCTACTTTGGAATAACTAAACAGTTTTACCACAGCAATTAATACTATTGCCAAAACTGTAATATAAGCTGTATTTACGAGTAGCTTTTTTAAACTAACTTTTGTTGTTCGGTTTTTCATTTTCTTATTTTTTTTAGTAATAATACGATAGGAATACAATTGTTTTTCAACCGTTTTTCCATTGTTTTTCTACTATTTTTTCATTATTTTGTTTATACTCTAAATAATCTTGCAATAAAATTGCTGCACTAATTTTATCTAAATTTTCTTTTTTTCTACGGTCTTTTTTTTTGTAACCAGCCTGATACATAACAGAAGCTGCCATTTTGGAGGTATATCTTTCGTCGTAAAAAGCTGTTTTTATTTCGGGATATTTATTATTAATTTTTTTTGCAAACTGGCGAATTTCTGACATAATGTCAGCGTCTTTATTGTTCGTGTGTTTTGGGTGCCCAATAACAATCTCTTCCACAACTTCATTTTTCAGATAATTATCTAAAAATTCAAAAAAAGTTTTTGTTTCTACTGTTTTTAGAGCTGTTGCAATTATTTGCAAAGGGTCTGTAACAGCAATTCCTGTTCGTTTTTTTCCGTAATCTATGGATAGTATTCTTGACATGGTCTAATCTTTTATATAAATTAGTCTGTAACTTTCTTTAATTTGAACATCATTTTTTGGCGATAAATGAGATTTATTTTTTTCATCTATAAAACCTAAAAAAGTAGCATCTTTTTCTATAAAATAATATTTTATTTTCTTAACCAAAGTATTATTTTCCATTTTTATTTCAGTAAGGCTGGTTTCTTGTAATCTTTCACTTTTGGCAGTTCCAAGCATCTCGTAAAACATATTTGATATATATTTATGAGAAATACAGTTAGATATTATTCTGGAATCTATCATTTCTTTATACAGAATTTCATCGCCTTCCATTTTATCTATAATAATATCAGCATTTTGTGCATCGTTAATTTCTGCAATAGTATGCACATTTGAAGCTTCTTTTTCTATATGAAAAACAGTCATTACTGTTCTCAAATCCACGTCTTTAATTGTGTCGTGTTCTTTGGCCTCGGCAAAAACAATAGCATATTTTGCTTTTGAAATATTTACATCTAGTATTGTTTTTAAATCGGTAAAATCGGCATTTACGTAAATAACTCCCGAAACATCTTCTTCTAAATCTTTTTTAGTAATAAGAACTATGTTATTTATATTTTTTTTTACTCTACATGATGATTTTTTCAGATTTAATTTTCACCATTTTTTTAGTT